>JANMVX010000342.1:0-4300 GCA_031393505.1 Hyphomicrobiaceae bacterium
ATGAAACGCAGCCGACTGAACATCGGGATCGGCCGCCAGCGCCTGATGCAGCGGCTTGGTCGTGGCGACGCCCACGACGTCAAGTTCGCCCAGCGCACGCGACATGCGGGCAATCGCCTGCGGGCGGGTCTCGTCCCAGACGATCAGCTTGCCGAGCAACGAGTCGTAGAATGGCGGAATCTGGTAGCCGGCATAGAGCATCGTGTCAAAACGCGTCCCGGCCCCACCGGGAACCCGCAAGGCCTCGACCTTGCCAGGAAACGGCATGAAGTCCTTAGACGGATCTTCCGCATTGATGCGCACCTCGATGGCATGGCCGCGCAACGCGATATCCTCTTGCCGCAGCCGCAAGGGTTCACCACCCGCGATGCGCAGCATCTCGCGCACCAGATCGATGCCGGTGATCATCTCGGTGACCGGATGCTCGACCTGTATGCGCGTGTTCATCTCGATGAAGTAAAAGGCGCGGTCGCGTTCGTCGTAGAGATATTCGAGCGTTCCCGCCCCGCGATAGTTGACGGACTGAGCCAGTTGCACGGCCGACGCGCAAAGCTTTGCGCGGACCTCGGTGGATAACACCGGCGACGGTGCTTCTTCCCACACCTTCTGGCGGCGGCGCTGCAGCGAACATTCCCGCTCGAAACAATGCACCACGCGTTGGCCGTCGCCGAGCACCTGCACCTCGATGTGCCGCGCCTTGGGAACCAGCTTTTCGATATAGAGCCCGCCATCTCCGAACGCAGCTTTGGCCTCGGTGCTTGCCTGAGGAATCAGTTGATCCAGTTCCTCTGCATTCTGAGCAATTCGGATGCCGCGCCCGCCGCCGCCGGCAGCGGCCTTGATCATGACGGGGTAGCCGAGCAAATTGGCAATCGTTCGAGCGACGGCGGGATCATCGACACGGCCCGGGCTGCCCGGCACGGTCGGCACGCCGGCTGCAATCGCGGCCTCGCGTGCGGCCACCTTGTCGCCCATGCGCCGGATGGTTTCGGCTTGCGGCCCGACGAAGACAAGCCCCGCCCCCTCGACAGCGGCCGCAAATGCAACGTTCTCGGAGAGAAAGCCGTACCCCGGATGAACGGCATCGCACCCGGTCTGCTTCGCTGCCGCCAACACCGCTTCGATATTCAGATAGGATTTTGCCGCATGCGGGGGGCCGATCGCCACCGCCTCGTCAGCCAGTTGCACCGCCAGCGAGACCGCATCCGCCGTGCTATGCGCCTGCACGGTGCGGATGCCAAGTTCGCGCGCGGCGCGGATGATGCGCACCGCGATCTCGCCGCGATTGGCAATGAGCAGCTTACGGATGGCCATGGTGCGCTAGACGTCCACCTCGGCAAGCGGCTGGCCAGCCATCACAGGCTCTTCGTTCTCCACCAGAAATTTCACACTCTTGCCGCCCGCGTCTGATTTCACCTCGTGAAACGACTTCATCACTTCGATGAGCCCCACGACATCGCCAGCGGAAATGCCGTCACCGTCGTTTTTGAAGTTCGGCTTGTCTGGCGCGGATTTGCGATAAAACGTGCCCGGCAGCGGCGACAGGATCTGTTTCGTGGCCATTAGTTCAGCCCCTCAGCTAAAGATAGGATTGTATCGCCGCACGCACCGCCGAAGCGATAGCGACCGCGTTCGGCGTATCGGAATGCACACAGATGGTCTCGGCACCAACATCCACATCGGTACCGGCGATGCTGCGCGTCTTGCCTTCCCGGATGGCGCGCAGCGAGCGGGACGCCGCCTCGGCCGGATCCTTGGCCGCGTGCTCGCGCGTGATGATCAAGCCGCCTTCGGGCGTGTAGTCCAGATCAGTATAATATTCGGCAACGAACGTGTGCCCACGCGCGCCATAAATTTTCTGATGGTTGGTGTTGATCATGCCGAACAGCGGCACACGGAATACGTCGGCGGCGTCGCAGACCGCGTGCGCCGTTTCCTCCTGCCGCGCCGCCATTCCGTACAGCGAGCCATGCGGCTTGATGTGATTGAGCACCATGCTTTCGGCTTCGAGAAAGCCCTTCAGCGCGCCGATCTGATAGATCAGGCAATTGGCCAATTCCTCGCGGCCTATCTTCATCTCGCGCCGGCCAAAGCCCTGCAGGTCCGGCAGCGACGGATGCGCGCCGACCTTGACGCCGTGCCATTTGGCCAACCGCACCGTGGCGCGCATGTGATTGAAGTCGGAAGCATGGAACCCGCAAGCGACATTGGCTGCCCCGATCAGCGGCATCAGACCGGCATCGTCGCCCATCTTATAGAGCCCGAAGGCCTCGCCCATGTCGCAGTTGAGTGTCACGGCCATGTTGCGGTTTCCCGTTGAGAATGGGGTCAGACCCCTTCAGCGAAGGGGTCTGACCCCAACCACGCTTACGCGTCGCGGTTTATCAAGTAGGACCCGCTCTCGTGCAGCTCGACGCTCCAGCCTGGTTCGATGACGATGGTGGTCGTCACTTCCTCGATAACCGCAGGGCCGGAGAACTTGTCGCCGGTGCCCAGCATCCGGCCATCATAAACAGGCGCCTCGACGGCTTTGCCATCGGCGCTGAAGATGAGCGGGCGTCTGGCCTTTATCGCCTCGCTCAAGCTGAGGAACTTCCGCAACTGCATGCCGCTGTCCAGCCGCTGCGGCTTGGGCTTGTCGATGCGGCCAAACACGGTCGCCTCAAGATTCACGACCTCCACCGCATTGTGCCGCTCGGAATAGGTGTAAAGTTCTTCGTGGCGCTTGTGAAAGGCTTCTTTCACCTGCCCGATAGACTCGCCGTCGATGACAAAGTTGGCGATGTCCACGGTGCATTCGTGTACCTGGCCAACATAGCGCATGTCCATTGCACGCTTCACATCGATGCGATCACGCCCGAAACCATCCGCCTCCAGATGTTTGATGCCGTCGGACGAGATCTGTTGAAACAGCTGCTCGATCGTCCCGGACGCAACGTCACCCTCCAACCGCAGCGGGCTGGTGGCCATATAGTTGTACTTCACATCCGAGATGATCTGGCCGAAGGCGCACAGGCCCGAGGCAAGCTTGGGTACGATCACGGTATCGATGCCCATCTCGCGGGCCAGCGCCGTGATGTGCGCGGCAGTCGCCCCGCCCGCTCCCACCAACACGAAGTCTCGCGGGTCGTAGCCGCGCTCCACCGACACGCGACGGATGCCGTTGACCATGTTGTTGTTGACGATGGTGTACATCCCGTAGGCGGCGCGTTCCACCGTCATGCCGAGCGGATCGGCGATCTTGGCCTTGACTGCCGCGTGTGCCTTGGCCTTGTCGAGCGGCAGCTTGCCACCCAGCAGCCCCTCGGGATTGAGATAGCCGAGCACCAGATTGGCGTCCGAAACCGTCGGTTCGGCACCACCACGGCCATAGCAGGCGGGACCGGGCGATGCCCCGGCGCTCTGCGGGCCGACCTGGAGCAGGCCCATGGAATCGATCCAACCGATTGAGCCGCCGCCGGCGCCAAGCGTTTCCACTTGGATCATCGGCACGCCGATGCGGTAGCGCAGAAAATCGATGTTTTTGTTGATGTTGGTGACGCCATCCTTCACCAGCGTGATGTCGAACGACGTACCGCCCATATCGACGGTGATGACGTTGGTCTTGCCAAACGGCGCGCTTACCAACAGTCCCGCCTGGGGCGCCGAAGCCGGCCCGGAATTGATGGCGTAGACGGAGCGATCCGACATCACCTGGCCCACGGCCAAGCCGCCGTTCGACTGGAAATAGCGCACCGGGCTCTTGGCGCCGAGGCTACGGAAATAGCTATCGATGGCGCCGACATATTTGCTCAGGATCGGCGCGAGATAGGCGTTGGTGATCGCCGTGGAGGTGCGGGTGTATTCACGCACCTGCGGATAGAGTTCGCTGCCGACGGTGAGGATCGTGTTCGGCATCATCTCGCGGACAATCGCCGCAGCACGGCGTTCATGCGTCTGGTTGATCACCGACCACACGAACGAGATGGCGACTGTCTCGACGCCCTCGGCGAGAAAAAAGCGGCAGGCCTCGCGCACGTCGTCTTCGATCATCGCAACGTGTACGGCGCCGGTCGAGATGATCCGCTCCCGGATGCCTTTGCGCAGATAGCGCGGCACCAGCATGACGGCGGCGGGATACTCGGGATCGTAGCGGTAGCCGTCCTCCTTGTGGCCGAGCCGGATTTCGATCGAATCCTCGTGGCCCGCCGTGCAGATCAGCCCGACCTTCGCGCCCTTGTGCTGGATCAGGGCGTTCAGCCCGACCGTCGTTCCGTTGATGCAGAGATCGCAGTTGGAGACGATCTCCGTGGGGCTCACG
>JANMVX010000364.1:0-17147 GCA_031393505.1 Hyphomicrobiaceae bacterium
CCCCCCTTTTTTCTGGGGTAGATGGGGCCCCCCGCGCTACGCTTTTAATGCGGGCCGTTTGCGGGCCAGCCGCTTGCTACGTACCGGTGGCGAGAAGTGCGGAGCAAGCGGCTGCCCCTCACCGACCGCGTGGCTCTTGCCGCCGAAGAGGGCGGCTGCGAGACGCGGTCTCCTCTCCCCCCTAAAAAGGGGGAGAGGAAAAAAGAGTGCTGCCAAACTTGGCGATGGATTGCGCCAACTCCGGATGGTGCTTGGCGTAGTCCGCCATCGGCACGCCGGCCACGGCCGCGTCCCAGGCTTGGCGCACGGCCCGCACGCCGGCCGCCGCGCCACCGGGATGGCTGACGATGCCGCCGCCGCAAAGATACATGAGATCGAGCGTGCGCCCGGTCCTGGCATAGGTTTCCGCCGCCTGTCCGCCCCATTGGCCCGATCCCGCCACCGGTAACGGGCAATCGGCTGGCGTGAACAGGGGTGTGCTGATGGCTTGAAACGAGCGGACAAAACTCTCGTCCGGCTCCCAGTATTTGGCGCCGATGCCGTTGATCTGGAACTGGTCGACGCCCAGCAGGCGCCAGAACTGCTGGTAGACGGAGAAATCCATGCCGAGGCCCGGATGGCGCGTGAGAATGTCCCAGCCGTTTCTATGCGCATGCAGAACAAGCCCCGAGCGCTTGCGCAAGAAGGCCATGCCGCCAAAGCCGATGGAGTTGATGTTGACAACGGCGCAATTGCCGCCTGCCGCCAGCACCGTGTCGTGATTGCGCATCATGACGTCGGGATCGCTATGGGTAATGCCGAAGGCGTACATCACCTTCTTGCCGGTGCGCTGCTCGCGCTCCAGCACCAGCGGCATGATGGCGGCCACCCGCTCGGCCAGCGGCGAATAGGCCGGGCTCATGAGCTTTTCGTCGTCCTTGACGAAGTCGGCGTCGGCGTCGATCAGCTCACGCACCAATACGGCGGTCTCGAGCGGGCGCAATCCGAGCGCCGGCTTGATGATGCTGCCGATGATGGGACGGCCGGTCACGCCAGTCAGCCGCCGCGAGCCCGCGACGCCGAATTGCGGCCCAGGGTGCGCGCCCGCAAAAGCCTCGGGAAGCTGCAAGCCGACCACGCGAATGCCGGAAAACCCCTTGATTGAATAGACGCCGCCAATCGCGATCGTCATCAACGCGGAAAAATCCGTACCGATCGCATCGAGCGGGAAATTCACATCGGCCTCGGCGCGCTGGAACGGCCCGGCGGCGTCGGTGGGGAAGGACGGCTGCGCGTGCGGCGGCAGCGGGCGGATGGCGACGACTTGCGCCGCCACGCGGGCTTTCAGTTCAGGCGTCTCGCCGGGCACCGGCACGAAGGTGCCCGTGGACTGATCGCTGGCGATCTTGGCCGCCAGCCGCTCGGGCGATCCGGCGCATTCGATCAGATAGGTCAGGCGGATGACGTCGTGGGGTGGTTTGGTCATGGCGTTTTGTGCCGCTAACCGGGACGGCGATCAAGCGCAACTCGCGAGGATGCGCTGGATTTCCGGCCGGCAGGAGCCGCAATTGGTGCCCGCTTGGGTCGCCGCGCCGATGGCGTCGACGGTGCTGCAGCGTCCTGTCCGCGCGGCAACTGTGATCTGGTTGATGCCGACCTCGAAGCAGCTGCAGACGATGGCCCCGCGGTCCGGGGTGGCGGCGCCGCCACGGCCCGCGAGTACGCCCTGGCGCTCCTGCCCATCGGCGAAGTCGCGGGTGAGCAATCCGGCGGCCCAGGTGCGCGAGACTTCGACGGGACCAGGCCCGACGAAAAGCGCGCAGAGCAAACGATCGCCGTCGAAGGCCGCGAAGCGGTGTCGCCCGGCCGGCGCGTCCTGATAGGACTGGATGGCGGCCGCTTGGTCCGCATCGGCCCCGCTCAGCGCTTGAAAATGGCTCCGCCAATCGGATGGCGAATCGAATCCCGCCATTTCGATGCGCCAGCCCTGCTGCACGGGCGCGATGGCCCAATAGTCGGCCGCAAGTGACGCCGGCTTGGTTCTGGTCACCGCAAAGCCGTGCCAGGACACTTCGAACCGGCGCATCGAAACCGGCATGGCCTTCAGGTCCGGCTGCCCGGAAATCGGGTCCGGATTGGCCGCGATCAGCGCGCCGACATTTGCAGTCTTTGCGAACTGCTGGTTCCAATGCATCGGCACAAAGATCGAACCAGGCTGTTGTCGTTTGGTAATCAGGACACGAACGATAATTCGTCCGCTGGCGGATGTTACCTCGACGAGATCGGCATCTGCCAGCCCGGCGGTTGTGGCATCGGCGGGATGGATTTCGGCGAACGGCTCGGCGATGTGGCCCATGAGGCGGGCAGTCTTCGCAGTCCGGGTCATGGTGTGCCACTGTTCGCGGATTCGGCCGGTGTTCAGGACAAAGGGGAATTCGGGTTTGGTTTTAGGCGCGCGCGCTTGGTGGCGTACCGCAACAAAACGCGCGCGACGGTCCGGAGTGAAATACTTGCCGTTGGCGAAAAACCGGCTGGTTGTGAGCTGTTCACCTTGGCGAGCCGGCCACTGAAACGGTGTGAGAGCGTCATAGCGCCCCGTTGTTATGTCAGCAAACGCCCCAATATCGAAATCGCGCGTTCCGTTGTTGTCCACTGCCGAGAGCGCGGCATGTTCGGCAAAAACCGCGGCGGCGTTGGGATAGCTGAAGGCGTCCGCCCAGCCCATGCGTTTGCCCAATTCGGCCAGCTGCCACCAGTCGGCCCGCGCCTCGCCGGGGGCGGGCAGGAAGGCGCGCTGGCGCGAGATGCGTCGCTCCGAATTGGTGACGGTCCCGTCCTTTTCGCCCCAGGCCAGCGAGGGCAACAGGATATCTGCGAACGCCGTCGTGTCGGTGCGCCGGACAACATCGCTGACGACGACAAACGGGCAGGCCTCAAGCGCCCTGCGCACTTGATCCGCATCCGGCATACTGACAAGCGGGTTGGTCGCCATGATCCAGAGCGCCTTCACGCGGCCGTCGCCAACGGCTTTGAATAGGTCAACGGCTTTCAGCCCTGGTTTGGCGGCGATGCGCGGCGCCCGCCAGAACGTTTGCACCAGGTCGCGGTGTGCCCCATTGCCCAGCTCCATATGGGCCGCCAGCATGTTCGCCATGCCGCCGACTTCCCGGCCGCCCATGGCGTTCGGCTGGCCGGTGACCGAGAACGGCCCCGCCCCCGGCAGGCCGATGCGCCCGGTCGCCAGGTGGCAGTTGATGATGGCGTTGACCTTGTCGGTTCCGGCGCAGGATTGGTTGACGCCCTGGCTGTAGACCGTGACGGTTCGCTCGGTGGCGGCGAACAGGTCGTAGAATGTTCCGATGTCGCGCTCGGCAAGTCCGGTGGCCTTGGCGACAGCGGCCGGGGTCATGGCCCTGGCGGACGCCAAGGCCTCAGCGAATCCATTCGTATGCGCATCTATGTAACGCTGGTCCAATCGTCCCGCGGCGCTCAAGTGCGCCAAAAGCCCGTTGAACAGCGCCACATCCGATCCCGGCGTCAGCGCCAGATGCAGATCGGCGATGTCCGTCGTCGCCGTGGCGCGCGGGTCAATAACGACGATCTTTGTGCCGCGCTTCTCCTTGGCGGCGGAAAGGCGCTGGAACAGGACGGGATGGCACCAGGCCAGATTGGAGCCAGTGAGCACCACCAGGTCGGCCAGCTCCAGATCCTCGTAGGTTCCAGGCACCGTGTCGGACCCGAACGCGCGCTTGTGGCCGGCGACCGACGAGGCCATGCACAGGCGCGAATTGGTGTCGATGTTGGCCGAGCCGACAAAACCTTTCATGAGCTTGTTGGCGACGTAGTAGTCCTCGGTGAGGCACTGTCCCGAGACGTAGAAGGCGACCGAGTCCGGGCCGTGGTCCGCTATGGTTTGCGAGAATCGCAACGCGACCAGATTGAGCGCTGCATCCCAACTCGAGCGGTTGCCCTGCACCAACGGATGGAGCAGCCGGCCATCCAGCGAGAGCGTCTCGCCAAGCGCCGCGCCCTTGGAGCACAGCCGGCCGAAATTGGCGGGGTGCTGAGGATCGCCGGCGATGGTTGCCGATCCATCGGCTTGCGGGGTCGCAAGCACGCCGCAGCCGACGCCGCAATAGGGGCAGGTGGTGCGAACGGCCCGGCCGCCGATGGGCATGTCAAGCGGCATTGCGTTGCGTCAGCGCGGCAGCATCCAGCAGTAGGCGGCCGTTCTCGATGCGCACGGGGATGGTCCGCACAACGCCGCTGTCGGCGCCGAGCGCCTTGCCGCTGGTGAGATCAATGACCCAATTGTGCAATGGGCATGTCACGGATGTTCCGTGCACAATACCCTGCGACAGCGGGCCGCCCATGTGCGGGCAGCGGTCCTCCAGGGCGTAGGCTTCGCTGCCGGAGGTGCGGAACACCGCGACGCAGCCGAGCGGCGTTTTGACGACGCGCGCGCCGCGCACCGGAATGCTGTCGAGCGCGCCGATGTCATGCCAGGACGTCGCTGATTTTGTCGATGTCATTCCGCGGCTTCCTTGAATTTTAGCTCGGCCATGGCGGCGAATTCGTGCGCGTCCTTGCCGTTGACGCGTTCGGCCCAGGGATCGGTCTGCACGAAGGTCTGTGAGAAGACGAACCGGTCGTACAGCCCCTTGCGCCGTTCGAGGTCGCTCATGATCTGCTGACGGACGGTATCGAGGCCGACGCGCTTGGCCCATTTGTAGATGCGCTCAAGGTAGCGCCCCTGCTCGCGATAGAGCTGCACCAGGGCGGCGATAACTTCCATCGCCTCGGCCTCCGTCTCGACATGGCCGAGCACCTCGGTGCCCTTGATGTCGAGCCCGGCGGCGCCGGCGAAATGGATGTCGTAGCCTGAGTCAACGCATATGACGCCCACGTCCTTGCAGGTCACCTCGGCGCAATTGCGCGGGCAGCCGGACACCGCCATTTTCACCTTGGCGGGCGTCCAGGAACCCCACAGGAATTTCTCCAGTTTTATGCCCAGCCCGGTCGAATCCTGCGTGCCGAAGCGGCACCAGTCCGTGCCCACGCAGGTTTTCACGGTGCGCAGGCCCTTGGCGTAGGCCGCCCCCGACACCATGCCGGCGGCGTTCAGATCGGCCCAGACGGCGGGCAGATCTTCCTTCTTGACGCCGAGCATGTCGACGCGCTGGCCGCCCGTGACCTTCACGGCGGGGATCTTGAATTTGTCGACCACGTCGGCGATCGCGCGCAACTCCTTGGAGCTGGTCATGCCGCCCCACATGCGCGGAACCACCGAGTACGTCCCATCCTTCTGGATGTTGGCGTGCACGCGCTCGTTGATGAAGCGCGACTGGTTGTCGTCCTGGTAGTCGCCGGGGAACGTCGCGATCAGATAGTAGTTCAGCGCGGGCCGGCACTTGGCGCAGCCGCAGGAGGTTTTCCATTCCAGCGCCTGCATTAGGTCGGGAATGGATTTCAGGCCCTTGGCGACGATCAGCCTGCGGACATCGTCGTGACCGAGGGTGGTGCACGGGCACATCGGCTGCACGGCGGCCGGATTATAACTGTCGCCCAATGAGAGTTTCAACAGCTGCTCGACCAGCCCGGTGCAGGAACCGCAGGACGCCGACGCCTTGGTGTGGCCGCGCACATCATCCAGCGATTTGAGCCCCAACCCGGCGATGGCGCCGGTGATCTTGCTTTTGCAGACGCCGTTGCAGCCGCAGATTTCCGCGTCATCGGGCAAGGCTGCAACGGCCGCCATAGGGTCCAGCGGCGATCCTCCGGCGTAGGCGGGGCCGAAGATCAGGGTTTCGCGCAAGTCAGTGATATCGGTGGCCTTGCGGATCAGGTCAAAGAACCAGGGGCCATCGGCGGTATCGCCATAAAAGACCGCGCCGATCAGTGTACTATCCTTCAGCACCAGCCGTTTGTAGATGCCGCGCGCCGCGTCGCGAAACACGATCTCCTCGCGGTCCTTGGCCTCGGCGAAATCGCCAGCCGAGTAGAGATTGATGGCGGTGACCTTGAGCTTGGTGGCGAGAGCGCTCGGCGCGAAGGCGGCGTCGGACTCGCCGGCGAGCCGCTTGGCGATGACGCCGGCCATTTCGTACAGGGGAGCGACCAGCCCAAACACCTGGCCGTGCGATTCGGCGCATTCGCCGACCGCGAAAATATCGGGATCGGAGGTCTGCATGGCCGGATCGACGACGATGCCGCGGTTCACGGTAAGACCAGCGTCCTTGGCGATCTGCGCGTTGGGACGTATGCCGACGGCCATCACCACCAGGTCGGCGGTCAGCCGCGTGCCGTCTTCCAAGAGCACGGCCTCGACCTTCTTCTCGCCCAGGATCGCCTTGGTGTTGGCCTTGGTGATGACGCGGATGCCGCGTGCTTCGATGGCGCGTTGCAACAGATGCCCCGCCGCCGGATCGAGCTGACGCTCCATCAGGGTCGGCATCAGATGCAGGACGGTCACGTCCATGCCCTGCTCTTTCAGGCCGACCGCCGCTTCCAGGCCGAGCAGCCCGCCGCCGATCACCACGGCGCTGCCGCGCGCCTTGGCGGCCAGCAGCATGGCTTCGACGTCGTCGAGATCGCGATAGCTGAGTACGCCGGCGAGCTTGTGGCCCGGCACCGGGATGATGATCGGCAGGGAACCGGTGGCGATCAGCAGCTTGTCGTAGGCGACGACCATGCCGCGCGCCGTCGTCACGGTTTTGGCGGCGCGATCGATGGCGGAGACGGTGACGCCCTTGTGCAGCGTCACGCCGTGCTTCACGTACCAGCCGTCGCCGTGGATGACGATCTGTTCAAAGCTCTTTTCGCCCGACAGCACCGGCGACAGCATGATGCGGTCGTAGTTGACGCGCGGCTCGGCGTTGAAAATGGTCACCTCGTAGGCGTCCGGCGCGGCCTCGAACAGCTTTTCCAGCGCGCGGCCCGGCGCCATGCCGTTGCCGATGACGACGAGTTTCTGCTTGGCGTTTTTCGACGTCATATCTGTCCCTTGCTGCTCGTCGCGTGCGATTTGTGCGGCGCACTTGGTTAACAAGAAGCAAATTTCATGCCATTTTTGGCGAGTATGTTTGGTACGACCAACAGATCGCTGATTTTGCACGATAAAATTGACGTTTCGTCTGGCTGAGCTGGCCTGCGGCGCCGATTGTGCGGTGCAATAATCTTGGGCAGGTTGCCACCTGTTTGCGCACGAAATAGGCAGAAATGACATCTGCATAAAAATTCAGCAATAGCTGAAAAAGCTATTGGAATCAGCGCTCAAGGCCAACCAAAACAGCCCAGAAAAACTTGGCACGGAACTTGCCCTTACCACAGAGGTTAACACCGATGGAAAGGGACCGCCGCATGCCGAACCCACCCCCCTCAACGCTCCGATTGCTCAGCTCCGAACCCAAAATCCGCGTGCTGCATTTGAGCTGGCTGGCCTTCTTCATCACCTTCCTGGTCTGGTTCAATCAGGCGCCCCTGATGGCGGCGATGCGCGAGACGCTGTCGCTGACCAAGGAGCAGGTCGCCGCGCTGCTGATCATGAACGTGGCGCTCACCATCCCCGCGCGCATCGCCGTCGGCGTGCTGGTGGACAAGATCGGCCCGCGGATGATGTACACGGTGCTTCTGGCGGTATCGGGAGCCATCTGCATCGTATTCGCGCTCTCGACCGACTTCGTCATGCTCGCCACCACACGCTTCCTGCTCGGCTTCGTCGGCGCCGGTTTTGTCGTCGGCATCCGCATGATCGGCGAATGGTTCCCCGCCAAGGAGACGGGCTACGCGCAAGGGCTCTACGCCGGCCTGGGCAATTTCGGCTCGGCGGTCGGCGCCTTGACGCTGCCGACCCTGGCCCTGCTGTTCGGCGGTCCCGAAGGATGGCGTTGGGCCATCGGCCTCACCGGCGCCATCGCGATCGCTTATGCGCCGATCTATTTCTTCGCCGTCACCGACGGCCCCAAGGGCTCGACCTACTTCAAGCCCAAGAAGGCCGGCGCCATGGAAGTGACGTCGCCCGCCGATTTCGTGCTGTACTGTGTGATGCAGGCGCCCATCGTTCTGGCCCTCGGCCTGCTGGCCTGGAAACTCGGCAGCGGCGGCTTGCATCTCATTCCGCAGACGGCCGAATGGGCGGCCTATCTCGGCCTCGCCGTGGTCTATGCCCTGCAGCTCGCCGACACCTGGCGCATCAACAAATCGGTATTCCGTCAGCCCACGCCGGAAATCTTCCAATACAAGTTCCGCCAGGTGGCCGTGCTCGACATCGCCTATCTGATCACCTTCGGCTCGGAACTCACCATCGTTTCGATCCTGCCGTTGTTCTTCAAGGACACGTTTGGCCTGTCGCTCACCTTCGCGGGCTTCCTCGGCGCCAGCTTCGGCATGACGACGTTCTTTGCCCGTCCCATCGGCGGCTGGCTGAGCGACCGCTTTGGTCGCCGCAACATCCTGGCCTGCTGCCTCGCCGGCACCGCGCTGGGCTATGTCGCCATGAGCCAGATGGGGGCGGCGACCGGCGTGGAATTCGCCGTGGCCGCGAGCTTACTCTGCTCGCTGTTCGTCAACGCCGGCAACGGCGCGGTCTACGCCATGCTGCCGCTCATCAAGCGCCGCATGACGGGGCAGATCGCGGGCATGGTCGGCGCGTTTGGCAATGTCGGCGGCGTGCTGTATCTGACGCTCTACTCGTTCGTCAGCGTCAACACCTTCTTCCTGGTCGCGGCCGCCACGGCGCTGGTCGGCCTGGCCCTGGTCTGGACGCTGATCGAGGAGCCGGCGGGTCAGATCGCCGAAACCATGCCGGACGGAACCGTCGCCATGATTGATGTGACGTGAGCATACGATCCTTGCACGCAGGCGGCCCACGGGTGACCGTTGGCCAAAACTCCATTGCGGGCATAAAAGCCCGCAATGATGATTCCTATGGCGTCGTCGTGCCCACCGGCGCAGATCTCGCCACGCACGGCATTGCCATGGCCATCGCCGACGGCATGTCGTCCAGCGAGGGCGCCAAGGAGGCCAGCGAACACTGCATAAAGGTGTTCCTGGAGGACTATTATTGCACCCATGCCTCCTGGAGCGTGAAGAAGTCCGCCAGCGTCGTTTTGACCGCGCTGAACCAATGGCTGACCGCGCAGGGGCAGCGGCGTCACCAGTCCGACCGCGGCATGGTCTCGACGTTTTCCGGCGTGGTGCTGAAGAGCGGCATGGCGCATGTGTTTCACGCCGGCGATTGCCGCATCGGCCGCTGGCGGGACGGGAGCCAGGAGCTGCTGACCCGCGACCACCGAGTGCGGATCGGCAACGGCCGCGAACAGCTGGCGCGCGCTTTCGGCATCGACCACACGCTGGATATCGACTACCGCGCCGAGCCGGTGCAAGCCGGCGACCTCCTGGTCTTCACCACCGACGGCGTGCATGATTTTCTGCCCACGCCCGAACTGGCGCGGCTGCTGGCCGCCAACGGGGCCGATCTCAACGGCATCGCCGCCGCCATCGTCCAAAGAGCGCTCAGCCTCGGCAGCCTGGACAACCTCACCTGCCAGATCGTCCGTATCGATCATGCCGGCGCGCTCGACGCAGCCCAGCATCTGCTCAGTCTGAAAACCCAACCGTTCCCGCCGGAATTGTCACCGGGCATGAGCTTTGACGGCTTTGCGATCCTGCGCGAGCTGCACACCAGCAAACGCACGCAGGTCTATCTGGCGCGCGACACCGCCACCGGCGCCGAGGTCGTGCTGAAGACGCCGTCGGTGAATTTCGAGGACGATCCCGACTATATCGAGATGTTCGCGCGCGAAGAATGGGTCGGGCGTCTGGTGGCCAGCCCCCATGTCATCAAGATACTCAGCCTGGCCCGCGAGCGCCGCCACCTCTATACGATCACGGAGTATTTCGACGGCCAGACCTTGCGGCAATGGATGCGCGATCATCCGCAGCCGGATCTTGAGGCCGTGCGCGCCATCATCGAGCAGATCGCCAAGGGGTTGCGGGCCTTCCATCGCAAGGACATCCTGCACCTCGACCTGAAGCCCGAGAACGTCATGATCGACCGCCACGGCCTGGTGAAGCTGATCGATTTCGGCTCGGCCAGGGCCGCCGCCCTCGGCGATGCGGCGAGCGCAGGGCCACAAGCGGCGCCGGCCGGCACGCTCGACTACACGCCGCCCGAAGTGGCCCTCGGCGAGCCGCCCACCAACCGCTCCGACATCTACGCCCTCGGCGTGATCGCCTACGAACTGCTGTCGGGCCGCCTGCCCTACACCAAAGGCTTCGTCGCCCCGCGCGACGTCGCGCGGCTCGACTACGTCGCCATCCAGTCCCTGCGCCCGGACGTTCCCATCTGGATGGACGCCGCCCTGCAGAAATCCGTCGCCAAGCGCCCGACGCAACGCACCGACGCCCTCTCGGCCCTGGTCGAGGACCTGCGCCGCCCCAACCTATCCCTCGGTTACGACCGCCCCCGCCCACTGCTGCAGCGCGACCCCGTGGGGTTCTGGCGCATGGCGGCGCTGGGGCTGGCGGCGGTGGATGTGGTGCTGCTGGTGGTGCTGTTGCGGTAGGGCGGTGGTACAATCAGTCCGCATCTGCCCATTTCGTCATTCACGCGATGGTGTTCAGTGCCGGAGCTATGTCGCAGGCCCCCCAATTGATGCGTTAACAGCCGATTCCAAGTCGATCCATGACGTCGAGCGATGCCTTGAAATCATCTCGGAGGCGTCGCGCGACGTTCCTTCCGGCCGCTAGCGTCTTCCCCCCGTTATCCCGCCCAAGCCCCTTGCCTCCCCCGCGCTGCCGGTCTATGCGCATGCCATGAGCTGCATGGTGTGCCATGGCGGCCTCATGACTAACTGGAAACCAAGAAAATCGATGCTGAAGGGCGCCGCAGCGGGCTGATATGAGCATTATCGTGATGAAATTCGGCGGCACTTCGGTCGCCACGGTCGAGCGCATCCGCAATGTGGCGCTGCATGTCAAGCGCGAGGTGGACGCCGGGCACAAGGTGGCCGTGGTGGTGTCGGCCATGTCGGGCGTGACGAACCAGCTGGTGGCCTGGGTGAAAGAGGCCAACGAGCGTTATGATCCGCGCGAGTACGATGCCGTTGTTGCGTCTGGCGAGCAGGTGACGAGCGGGCTGCTGGCGATTGCGCTGCAAAAGATCAACATCAAGGCGCGCTCCTGGCAAGGCTGGCAGATCCCGATCCGCACCAACACCGCGCACGGCTCGGCACGCATGATCGAAATTCCCGGCGAAAACCTCCTCGCCAGCATGAACAAAGGCGAAGTGGCCGTCGTGGCCGGCTTCCAGGGCGTGGAGCCAGACGATACGCGCATCGCCACCCTCGGTCGCGGCGGCTCGGACACCAGCGCGGTCGCCATCGCGGCGGCGCTGAAGGCCGACCTCTGCGATATCTACACCGACGTTGACGGCGTCTACACCACCGACCCGCGCATGGTGCCAAAAGCCAAGCGGATGGAAAAGATCTCCTACGAGGAGATGCTGGAAATGGCGTCGCTCGGCGCCAAGGTGCTGCAGATCCGCTCGGTTGAATTGGCCATGGTGCAGGGCGTGCGCCTGCGCGTGCGCTCCAGTTTTGAGGCGCCCGATAAACTCAAACCGTTCAAGCTCGGGGAAGTTTCGACGGTTGGCACATTTGTCTGCGATGAGGATGAGATTGTGGAAAAGCACGTTGTCAGCGGCATTGCCTATGCCAAGGACGAAGCCAAGGTGACGCTGTTCGGCATCGAGGACAAACCGGGCGTGGCCGCCGCCATTTTCGGGCCGCTGGCCGACGGCAACATCAACGTTGACATGATTGTGCAGAACGTGTCGGAAGACGGCAAGTCCACGGCCATGACCTTCACCGTGCCCGCCGCCGAACTTGCCCGCGCGCAAGATGTCATCAAGGGCCAAAAAGCCAAGATCGGCTACCGCGAGCTGAAGGCCTCAACCGATGTGGTCAAGGTCAGCGTGATCGGCATCGGCATGCGCAGTCACGCGGGCGTCGCATCGTCGATGTTCAAGGCGCTGTCAGGCAAAGGCATCAACATCGAAGCGATCTCGACCTCCGAGATTAAGATCAGTGTGCTGCTGAACGCTGATTATACGGAGCTGGCGGTAAGAACGTTGCATACGCTGTATGGATTGGATGCTTAAATAAAGGGAGGGACGAGGGACTAGGGACTAGGGACTAGGAGAAGATTTCTTTCTTACTAGTCCCTAGTCCCTAGTCCCTAGTCCCTCAGTCCCCATGTCCCCCCCCGACGCCGGACCGATGATTCTGATCCGCCGCCTGCGCCAGATCATGGCGGAGAGGGGTACGGGACAGGAGCGTCTTGATAAGATCGTGCGCCAGATCGCCAACCTGATGGTTGCCGAGGTGTGCTCGATCTATGTCCGCCGCGCCGATGGGTCGTTGGAGCTGTTCGCCAACGAAGGCCTCAATCCGGACGCCATCCATCGTACGCACATGAAGAAGGGTGAGGGGCTGGTTGGGCTCATCGCCGATACGGCCGAGGCGGTGAATCTGTCCGAGGCGCAGACGCATCCGGCGTTCTCCTACCGTCCCGAGACGGGTGAAGAAATCTACCACTCCTTCCTCGGCGTGCCGGTGATCCGGGCCGGCAATGTGTTGGGCGTGCTGGTGGTGCAGAACCGCACGCAGCGCCATTATTCCGAAGACGAGGAAGAGGGCCTGCAGACCACCGCCATGGTGCTGGCCGAGCATCTGGCCTCGGGCGATGTGGCTGGCGCTGCGGCGACGGCGGGCGGAACCGGGCGCGGGCGCGTGACGCTGATAAAGGGCGATGCGCTCTCCGATGGCATCGCCATGGGCCATATCGTGCTCCATCAGCCGCGCATCACCGTGCGCCAGCTGCTAACGGATGATCCGGCTGCGGAAGGCCGTCGGCTGACGGTCGCCATCGAGACCCTGCGCGCCACCATCGACGCCATGCTGGACCGACGCGATGTGTCCGAGCCAGGCGAGCACCGCGACGTGCTGGAAACCTATCGGATGTTCGCGCACGACAACGGCTGGGTCGGCCGCATTGAGGAGGCGCTGGAGGGCGGGCTCACGGCCGAGGCCGCCGTCGAGCGCGTCCGCAACGACATGCGCGCGCGCATGCTGAAGCGCCAGGACACCTACTGGAAAGAGCGTTTTCGCGATCTCGACGATCTGTCGGATCGGCTGCTGCGCATTCTCGCTGGCAAGACCGGCACGGCCGCGACCGAGGCGCTGCCGGACGACGCCATTCTAGTTGCCCGCAATATGGGGCCGGCGGAGCTCCTCGACTACGACCGCAGCAAATTGCGCGGCCTTGTGATCGAAGAAGGCGGCGCGTCCAGCCACGTCGCCATTGTCGCCAAAGCGCTGGGCATTCCCGCGCTGGGCCAAGCGGAAAACCTCATCGAATTGGCAGATGCGGGCGACGCCGCCATCCTCGATGCAGATACCGGCGAACTGCACCTTCGTCCGTCCCAGGACCTCATCCTGGCCTATTCCGACCGTGTACGCTTCAAGGCCAAGCGCCAGCAGCGCTACTCGGTCCTGCGCGCCGTGCCGGCCGTGACACGCGACGGCGTGCGTGTCAGCCTGAACATGAATGCCGGGCTGCTGGTGGACATGGCGCAACTGCACGCGTCGGGCGCCGATGGGATCGGATTGTTCCGTACCGAGCTGGAATTCATGATCTCATCGGGACTACCGATGAAAGATCGTCAGACCGCTATGTATTCGAAAATCCTGAAGGCGGCGGACGGCAAACCTGTGGTGTTCCGCTCGCTCGACATCGGCGGCGATAAGATGCTGCCGTACCTGCGCCACGATAAGGAAGAGAACCCGGCCATGGGCTGGCGCGCCGTGCGCATGACGCTGGATCGCTCGGGATTGTTCCGTGCACAGCTGCGCGCGCTCCTGAAGGCCGCCGAGGGGCGCGACCTGCACCTGATGCTGCCGATGATCTCGGAAACGGCGGAGTACGATCAGGGCCGCGCGGTGCTGGAAGACGAACTGGCCATGGCCAAGCGCTTCGGCTGGCCGGAAGCTGGAAAGATCCATCTCGGCGCCATGATCGAAGTGCCGGCCATGCTGATGCAGCTCGACGCCATTTTTAAGCGGGCGGATTTTGCCAGTGTCGGCAGCAATGACCTGATCCAGTTTCTGTATGCTGCCGACCGCAACAATCCGCGGCTGGCCAAGCGCTATGATCCGTTGTCGCCGCCGGTATTGGGTGCGCTGGCGCAGATCGTGGAAGCAGCCGAACGGAACAAACGCCCGCTTACGCTGTGCGGCGAACTGGCCGGAAAACCTCTGGAAGCTATGGCCTTGATCGGAGTCGGCTTCCGCTCCATCTCCATGGCGGCGGCGGGGCTCGGGCCGGTGAAGGCGATGATCCTGTCGCTGGATGCGGCCAAACTGCGCGCCGGAATGAAGACCATGCTCAAGTCTGAAAACCGCAGCGTGCGCGCGGAATTGCTGCGTTTCGCGGCGGAAAACAATGTCGATCTGGGGCAGGATCTCGCAATGGCAGCCGTTCCGTAGGTTGGGTTAGCGCGCCGATGGCTTATCGGATTGACTTACCGCTGCCGATCCGCGCGTAACCCAACATCTAACCGCGTGCCGTGGATGTTGGGTTACGCGCGGATCGGGCCGCAGCGCCAAGCCATCGGCGTTCGTGGCGCGCTAACCCAACCTACGAACCTACGAAACAAGACCGTACACACCATGATCTCTATTCCCAAAGATAAGCTCGACCGGCTGGTGCAGCGCTGGGCGTCCTTGCAGAACGATCTCTCCAAGGGCGGGCTGGAGCCGCAGATGTTCGCCAAACTGTCGAAAGAGTTCTCCGATCTCAATCCGCTGGTGGACGCTATCCGGGTCCTGCAAAGCGCAGAAGCCGAGCGCGAGGACTTGAAGGCGCTGATTGCTGGCGACGATGCCGACATGAAAGCCATGGCCGAGCCCGAACTCATCGCTATTCAGCCGCGGATCGAGAAACAGCAGCGCGACCTCACCCTGATGCTGCTGCCCAAGGACGAGGCCGATGACCGCAACGCCATCCTGGAAGTGCGCGCCGGCACGGGCGGCGACGAGGCGGCGCTGTTCGCGGGCGATCTCTTTCGCATGTATTCGCGCTACGCCGACCTGCACGGCTGGAAGACTGATATCATCAGCGCCAGCGACAGTGAAATGGGCGGCTATAAGGAAATCATCGCCAACATTTCGGGCAAGGGCGTGTTCGCGCGCATGAAGTTCGAGAGCGGCGTGCACCGCGTGCAGCGCGTGCCGGCGACCGAGGGAGCGGGGCGCATCCACACCTCGGCCGCCACCGTGGCCGTGCTGCCCGAAGCGCAAGAGGTCGACATCGAGATCCGTATGGAGGATATCCGGCTCGATACCATGCGCTCGTCGGGTGCGGGCGGCCAGCATGTCAACACGACGGACTCGGCGGTACGGCTGGTGCATATCCCGACCGGCATCATCATCACCTCGAACGAGAAGTCGCAGCACCAGAATCGCGCCCGCGTCATGCAGGTGCTGCGTACAAAGCTCTACGACCTGGAGCGCCAGAAGATCGACAATGAGCGCTCAGCGACACGCAAAAGCCAGATCGGTTCCGGCGACCGTTCTCAGCGCATTCGTACCTACAACTTCCCGCAAGGGCGCTGCACCGATCACCGCATCAACGTCACGCTCTATAGTCTCGCCAAGCTGATGGAGGGCAACGGGCTCGATGAGCTGGTGGATGCGCTGATTGCAGATCATCAGGCCAAGCTGCTGGTGGAGATGAATGAAGGGGGCGGGGTGTAAGGGGGGCGAAGTACGACGGTTTTCTCCTCTCCCCGTACTTACGGGGAGAGGAGACCGCGTCTCGCCGGCGCCTCTTTGCGCCAAGAGCCACGCGGTCGGTGAGGGGCAGCGGCAGACACCGTCCTTGGTGCCGCCAGGCGCAAGCCCATCGTCTTTTCCCGCTCCTGCCCCTCATCCGGCGCAAGTGCGCCACCTTCTCCCCGTAAAAACGGGGAGAAGAGGAGTCCTCCCTAGTTGAGAACCTGAGATTCAATTTGAACACACCCACCCTCACCCCAACCACCACGGCCACCAAGGCGTGGACGGAGCTTTCGCGCGTGTTCCGTGAGGCCGGCCTGGAGTCGCCCGTCATCGACAGCCGCCTCCTGGTCTGCCACGCGCTCGGCATTGACCGGCTGGATCTGTTGCGCGAGCCGCACCGGCCGCTTGGCGCCCAAGCCGAGCCGCTGCTCGCCGCCGCGCAGCGCCGCCTCGGCCACGAACCCGTCAGCCGCATCATCGGGTTGCGCCATTTCTGGGGCCGCCCGTTCGCGATCTCTCCGGCCACGCTCGATCCGCGTGCCGATAGTGAGACGCTGGTCGCGGCCGCGTTGGAACTGGCCGGGCCAATCCAAGCGCACCTCAAGCGCCCGCTGCGGCTGCTCGATCTGGGAACGGGCAGCGGCTGCCTGCTGTTGACGCTGCTCGCCGAGTTGCCGGACGCGACCGGCATCGGCTCCGACATCAGCCAGGCCGCCATCGAGGTGGCGAGGCGCAATGCAGCAGCCCTTGGGCTGGCGGAGCGGGTCGCGTTCGATTGCGGCCATTGGGGCCAAGGCGTTGCGGGCCAATTCGATGTTATTGTGTCGAACCCACCTTATATCCGGCAAGCGGACCTGGATGACCTGGCGCCTGACGTCGCCCGCTACGATCCGGTGTTGGCGCTCAAAGGCGGCGCCGACGGCCTCGACTCCTACCGCGAGATCCTCGCGACCTCCGTGGCGCTGGCCGAGCGCGGCGCTATTTTGTTTGAAGTCGGTCAAGGCCAGGCCGATGACGTCCAGGCCCTGTTGACGCAAAGGTTTTCGGGCGTCGGCACAGGGACAGCTCACCGCTGGCGCGACCTGGCCGATATCGAGCGCGTGGTCGGCATCACGCTCTAGCCCCGTGCACAACCATTTACCGTCATAAAAAATATGTTGGATTTTCCCGCCAATCGGTCTAAGGTCTGCGCATCGGATCAACGTGATGTCGAGTAAGCGTTTGCCAGGAAGGCAGGCGTCCAGAGCAGTACGGGCAGTTACCGTCAGGCTCCTCGGCATTCAGACGTCCAAACCTCTCGATGAATGTGAGTTGTGTGAGCGGAACGAAGTT
>JANMVX010000022.1:0-2021 GCA_031393505.1 Hyphomicrobiaceae bacterium
AGATGACCGAGCGCCGCCACGTGCGCCCGCGCCAGGTCCTTGACGTGGATGTAGTCGCGAATGCAGGTGCCATCTCGCGTCGGATAGTCGGTGCCGAAAACCTCCATAGCCGGGCGTTTGCCGAGCGCGGTTTCGCAAGCCACCTTGATCAGATGCGTGGCGCCCTTGGTCGACTGCCCTGTTCGGCCCTGCGGATCGGCGCCGGCGACATTGAAATAGCGCAGCGCGACATAGCGAAAGTCATGCGCGAATGAGGTATCCGCCAGCATGATCTCGGTCATCAGCTTGGACGAGCCGTAGGGCGACATCGGGCTCAAAGTCGTCGTCTCGAGCACCGGGTTGGTTTTCGGCGCGCCATAGACGGCCGCCGTCGACGAGAAGATGAACTGCTTGATGCCGGCAGCGACGGCGGCCGCGATCAGCGCCCGCGACTTCACGGTATTGTTGAGATAGTAGCCGAGCGGATCGGCGACCGATTCCGGCACCACGATCGATCCGGCGAAGTGGATGATCGACTGGACGCCGTGCGTCGCCGCGATCTGCCGGACGAGCGCCTCGTCGCCGACGTCGCCGACCACGAGCTTGGCCGCCGCCGGAATGGCCCACTGAAATCCGGTGGTCAGGTTGTCGAGCACGACGACGGTCTTACCGGCGTCGACCAGCTCGTGGACCATGTGACTGCCGATATATCCGGCCCCGCCGGTGACAAGAATGCTCATCGCTGATCCCCGCTCGTGCTCGTTCCATACCGCCGCAGCCCCGTGCGCCGCAGCGCTGATCCGTCCTGGCGCAGGTGATAGGGCATAAACTATCTATATGAAACGTTAACCGAGACCTATTAAGGACCTTCAACCCATCCAGTTGCGGTCCAACCTCGCCGCCCCGCCACACTCGCCCATCATCCATTGCCTGAAGCCGGAGCCTTGAAACGACGATGTCCAGCTCGACCCGCAAGCCTATCCGCAAAGCCGTGTTCCCCGTCGCCGGTCTCGGCACCCGGTTCCTGCCCGCCACCAAGGCGATGCCGAAGGAGATGCTGACCGTCGTCGACCGCCCGGTGATCCAACATGTCGTCGACGAAGCCCGCGCCGCAGGCATCGAGCATTTCGTCTTCGTCACCGGCCGCAACAAGGGCGTGATCGAAGACCATTTCGACAGCATGTTCGAGCTCGAGACCCGGCTTGCGCAGGGCAACAAGACCAAGGCGCTGGAAGAACTCGCCCGCGACCTGCCGACGGCGGGACAGACGAGCTTCACCCGCCAGCAAGCCCCGCTCGGCCTCGGCCACGCGGTCTGGTGCGCCCGCGATATCGTCGGCGACGAGCCGTTCGCGCTGCTGCTGCCCGACATGCTGCATCACGGCGTCAAGTCGTGCCTGGCCGAGATGATGGAGGCCTACGCCGCGCACGGCGGCAACCACATCGCCGTCGCCCCGGTGCCGGACGACCAGACCCACCAGTACGGCATCGTCGGCGTCACCGACGCCAAGGCCAAAGTGTCCTCGATCACCGGCATGATCGAGAAACCGAAGCCAGGCACCGCGCCGAGCAACCTGCACATCACCGGCCGCTACATCCTGCAACCCGGCATCTTCGACCTGCTCGCCAAGCAAGAGCGCGGCGCCGGCGGCGAGATCCAGCTCACCGACGCGATGATCAAGCTGGCGGCGACCCCCGGCGAAACCTTCCACGCCGTCCGCTTCGACGGCCAGATCTACGATTGCGGCAACAAGCTCGGCTTCCTGATGGCCAACGTCGCCTATGCCCTGGCCCGCCCAGAACTCGCCGCCGAGTTCAGAGCAGAGCTGGCGAAGTTGCTTTGACGCGAAATCGCGTTGATCGGCCTTCTGCCGGATTTCGCCGTGGTAAAGGGTTGTTGCCGCACTCGCCAGGCTCGCATAAGTTGGCCCCGATTTGGCGCCGTAGCGTCTACTCGCAAACACCCTCTTCGAAAGCATCGTCCACCATGCGCCCATCCAAACGTCAACCCGACGAGCTTCGCCGCGTGTCTTTCGAGCGCGG
>JANMVX010000025.1:0-2155 GCA_031393505.1 Hyphomicrobiaceae bacterium
GCCGAAACACACGCAGAACCTTCCACAAACCCAGGCCGGCGGGGCTCGGTCGCGCGGCCCACTTCGGCTGCGCGATAGCACCCGGCCGTGGCCCTCTTCAGGCCGCGGACCGCTCCAATATTCCTGCGGCTACAGGGCAACAGAAGTGAAGCGCATGGGCAACGAAAGAGGGAAATCAGACGCCTGGAATCCAATGACGTCATGACTCAAGGCGGATCTCCGGGCGCAAATACTATGGGTAGCGTCATCGCAAATTTTGTAACGTCACGAATATCACGAAAGTTCCGCCTTCAAACGTCAGAATGACGTTGTTCTTTTATCTCGTTGTCCCCCAACCTCGATCTCTCTTGTCGTTGTGAGTTAATGATCGTGTCGCACAAATGATACAGTCAGAATTAATATCTGTGCAGATGATACGCTGAAATCTGCTGGCTTTTGCTTCGGGTTAGTTGCGGCAGACACTCACAGAGGACGAGGCCAGGGGCGTAACTGGAATGCCACTCAGGTCATTGCCGCCAACTCCTTGGCCAGCTCAAACAGCCCGACCGCTTCGACCCCGTGGGGCAGCAGCAGCCGGTCCCGACCCACATAGACGACGAGCCGGCGTACGGGCTTGAGATCATCGCAAGCACTACCCAATATCGAGCGGCGCCAGCGCGCGATAGGCAATCCGCCCGGCAAGGCTCTCTGATGATTGGCGCAGGAGTTCGATCAATGCGGACTCGAGCAACTTGAATCGCCCGACCTTGCGGCCCTTGCGTCAGACCTTGTCGATCAGCCCGCGCAACGTGCTGAACAAATCGGGAGCGTTCTGGAACTCATCAAGAATCACCAGCTTGTCCTCGTTTGCCGAAAGATAGAGCGCCGGATTGGCCAGTGCCAACTTGTCGCGGTCGGTCGGATCCTCAAGGTCGAGGCAGATTGATGGCATACCTATCCCCTTCATTCCGGCGCAATTGGGTGCGATCTGTCCTGCGACAGGGAGGCAGGCCATGACACATGCGGACAAGGACGATCTGTGGCGGGATTTCCCGAAGACAGCGCCGGAGTTCGAGACGCGATTTGCGACGGAAGCTGACTGTCGTGCGTACTGGATCGAGGCGCGATGGTGTGGCACGCCAGCCTGCCACGACTGCGATTCGACACGTCTGTGGCCCGAGCGCGGCGGCGCTTTGTTCGAATGCGCCGACTGTGGGCATCAGACGAGCCTGACCTCCGGCACGCTGCTCCAAGGCACGCGCAAGCCCTTCAAGACGTGGTTCCGCGCGGTGTTCGAGATCAGCTCGCGCCGCAACGGCATCTCGGCCAAGGACCTGCAACGCATCATGGGCTTTGGCTCTTACGAGACCGCGTGGACGTGGCTGCATAAGTTGCGCGCGGCGCTGGTCAGGCCCGGCCGCGGGCCGCTGTCGCAAGGTGTTCAAATCGATGAGGCTTTCGTTGGCGGCAGGCGCGGGGGAAAGTCGATGGTCCTCGTCGCGACCGAAACAACCGACGGGCGGGTGCGCCTCGCCCACGCCCAAAACAACGATGAAGCAACCCTCAAACAGTTCGCCGACGACCACGTGGCGAGCGCGGCCGAGGTCACCACGGATGGCCTTGCGAGCTACAATTCAAAGAGCCTGGGCGAGCGGCTGCACCAAGGGATCGTACAAACCAATGCCGAGCGGCGCCTGCATGACACGCTGCAAGGCGTGCACTGGACGGTGTCGCTGCTGAAGCGCTGGCTCCTCGGCACGCACGCGGGCGCGGTGAGCGGCAAGCATCTGCAGGCCTATCTCGACGAGTTCGCGTTCCGGCACAACCGCCGCAAGACCAAGGGCGTCGGCCGCATCGCCGCCCGCACCCTCGGGCAATTGGTCGTGTGCGCTCCAATGACCATGCGCCAACTCGTCGACGAACCACTGCCCTGCCGAGCTTTCCGGAGCTAAGGGCATAGGTATGCTCCGCCATCCTCCACCAGTTCAACTCCGCGCACCCGCAGATCAGTCGGATAGCGGCGCGCCATCGAGGTCTATCGCGGTAGGGACGGTCATTGCTGACCGCCCCCCGCACAGATCCACGCAGGCGGCTTTCCCGCACGCGGCTCCTACCTCGGGTGTTTGACGGCGAAGCGCACACTTGGCCACGGGTGAAGGATACGAGGGCTTGGAAG
>JANMVX010000074.1:0-1511 GCA_031393505.1 Hyphomicrobiaceae bacterium
TCAACGGGTCATGGCACGCACCTTCGACCGTCAGACAACCGAGCTCAAAGTCCGTGCTGCAATCCTCAACCGCTTCTCGCGAATTGGAACGCCCAATACCGTCCGCGTCGCATAGTACTCTCAAATAAAGGGTGGCTCAGACCCATTTGGCGTTGTGCAACAAAGCCATGCGGAACTATCGGGTCTGCTCGAACCTCGAAGCGTCGGTCGATCTCGGTATGGCGCTCGCGCGTTTTCACCACTTGCTTGTTTCGCTCGCAGGGAACGAAGTTCTGACCCTGATGTCTGCGACGATTGCAAACTTGCTCGAACGCCACCAACGCAACGGCAAGCAGCTTGAGAAAGCCGGCGGTCCATCACGATCCACCCTGGAATTCCGCGGACGCGGCGTGCGTTCGATCGGACGGCTGAACCGGCTTGTCGAAGAAGGGGACGGCGAACGCGCCGAAGCCCATTGGCGCGTGCACCTGATGAATGCGTCGCATTTCTGGCTGGCGGGGCAGGATCGCTACGCGGTGATCGACATCCTCGATTGAGCGCTGCGAAGCACCGCATCCGGCCGCAGCCGACTTTAGCCTATGCCCGCAGTCGGCGCGCGACGGGCTGTCCTGCGCAATCGATCTGGCGGAGAGTGACGGAGGCGTTCATCAGCCGTCGGCTGGGGCAACGTTGCAGGCTTGGCGCGCTCGATGAAGCCGGCGCGCTAGGCAGGGCAGGCTGTGATGGCAGTGCGCGACCCTGCGTCCCTCTATGACACGATCGCTGCCTTGGGCCGACGCATCACCCATTTGGCACGCAATCGCCCCGATGATCTCGGAGACTTGGTGCTGCTCGGCCACGGATGCGAAATAGAGTTGCGGGCGATGCCGGACGCGCTGGCGCCACTGTGTGGCGCGGTTGAAGCCATGCCCGCCAGGATCACTTAGCGGGGAGAATGTGGGGGAAGCCCTCAATTGACTCCCCGTATCGCACTCTGATCCATTGTTTTTGCTGGTGACCCCAACGGGAATCGAACCCGTGTTTCAGCCGTGAGAGGGCCGCGTCCTAACCGCTAGACGATGGGGCCGCGCCGTCTCTGGCGGAGCCAGCCGCGCCGGTGCAGGCGAAGCCGGACATCGCCGTCACCGGCGATGCCAAAATGGTGACCCCAACGGGAATCGAACCCGTGTTTCAGCCGTGAAAGGGCCGCGTCCTAACCGCTAGACGATGGGGCCAGTCCGGCGAAACGCCGTTGGCAAGGTGAGCGCCCATAATTGTGGGTCACGGGCACGTCAAGCGCGATCAGTCCGACTTCCCTTTCAGTCAGCAAATGCCGCGTCCTCAAGGTGCAATTCCGCGGCGGGTCGGCTGCCCCAGTCGTCGATCTTCGGCCGGCCCGCGAGCCACAGCTTGCGCCCTGTTGCCCCGTGGAGCAACGTCTGGCCCAGCACCGTCTCGGCCGCGCGGAAGGCGATCGCCTTGAACCGCGCGCCATCGTCACCGCCCACGATCAGCCGCACGTGATCGGTGCC
>JANMVX010000088.1:0-26644 GCA_031393505.1 Hyphomicrobiaceae bacterium
AACCACTCGCGCGCTTTGGCATAGTCCTGCGGCACGCCCTGACCGTCGACATAGATCAGTCCTACAGTGCGCATGGCCACGGCATCGCCGGCTGCGGCGGCTTTTTCGTACCACTCACGCGCCTTGGCGAGATCTTTCGTCGCGCCCTGGCCGTTCTGGTAAAGAAAGCCGATATTGCGCATGGCCAAGGCGCTGCCGGCAGCGGCGGCCTTCTCGTACCACTCACGCGCCTTGCCATGGTCTTGTGGTAAGCCTTGGCCGTTGTCATAGAGCGTGCCGATGTTGTTCAAAGACCCAGCATCGCCGGCAGCGGCGGCTTTCTCGTACCACGCGCGCGCCTTGGAATAATCCTGCGGCACGCCTTGGCCTTCGGCATAGAGCAGGCCGACATTGCGCATGGCAACGGCATCGGCCAGGCTTGCGGCTTTCTCGTACCAAACACGCGCCTTGACGTAGTCCTGCGGCACGCCCTGACCGTTCTCATAGAGCAGGGCGACATTGCGCATAGCCCCGACATCGCCAGCCGCGGCGCCTTTCTCGTACCACTCGCGCGCCTTGGCATAGTCCTGCGGCACACCCTGGCCGATCTCATGGAGCAGGGCGATATTGCGCATGGCCAAACCATCGCCGGCGGCGGCAGCTTTCTCGTACCAGTCTCGCGCCTTGGCGTAATCCTGCGGCACGCCCTGACCGTTGGCATAGAGCACGCCGATGTCGCTCAAGGCTCCGACATTACCTGCGATAGCGGCCTTCCCGTACCACTGTCGCGCTTTCGTGTAGTCTTTCGGAACGCCCTGGCCGTTGTAGTAGAGTTCGCCGATACTGCGCATGGCCAGGGCATCGTCAGCAGCGGCGGCCTTTTCGTACCACTCGCGCGTCTTGGCATAGTCCTGCGGCACGCCCTGACCGTTGGCATAGACCACGGCAAGATTGCGCATGGCGATTTGAATGCCGACGTCGGCGGCTTTCTCGTACAACTCGCGCGCTTTGACATAATCTTTCGGCACGCCTTCGCCGTTGGCGTAGAGCGCGCCGATATTGTTCAACGCCGTTCCATCGCCAGCTGCCGCAGCCTTTTCGTACCACTCACGCGCCAAAGCGTGGTCCTGCGGCATGCCCTGGCCGCTATCAAAAAGCACGCCCAGGCTGTTCATGGCCCACGCATCGCCGGCGGCGGCAGCTTTCTCGTACCACTTGCGCGCCTCGGCATAGTTCTGTGGCACGCCTTGGCCGTTAGCGTGCAGTGCGCCGATGCCGCTGAGGGCAACATCATCGCCAGCGGCGGCAGCCTTCTCGTACCACTCGCGGGCCTTGCCATAGTCCTGCGCTACGCCCACGCCGTTCGCATAAAGAACGCCGACACTGCGCATGGCCCCGGCATCGCCGGCAGCGGCAGCTTTGTCGTACCACTCGCGGGCCAAGACATTGTCCTGCTGCACGCCCAAGCCAAAGTCATAGAGTTGACCTAAGTTGCGCATGGCCGTGAGATCACCAGCGGCCGCCGCCTTTTCATACCACTCGCGCGCCATGACGTAGTCCTGCGGCACGCCGCGACCGTCGCGCGCCAGGTTGCCAAACAAGCGCATGGCTGCCGGGTTGCCGCGATCCGCCGCATGTCCCATCCTCGCGTTGAGCAGCCGATCGCGCTGCTCCTTGCTGAGCACCTTGTTTTCGGCATCCCGAAACTGGTCATTCAGTATGCTAACAACTTCGACCGCCTGTGCCGCCTTGGCGGTTTGCGCTTCGGCCAGCTTGCGCTGCGCCACGGCTTGGCGCGTCTGCTCTTCGGCCTCTAACGCCTGTTTTTGCGCCTCGACGGTTGCGATATCGGCGCGCTCGGCGTTGAGCACGGCTTTCTGCCTTTCGGTCCAAGCCAGCAACCCGCCGCCAGCTGCGGCTACTGCCAGCAGCACTGCAGCCGCCAGGCCGGCAAAGGTCCGCCGCGTCAGCCGCCGCGCGGCATCGGCAGCCTCGCGGGCACGGGCGGCTTCGGTCTCCGCCGCCTTCCCCCGCGCCTTGGCCGCCGTCAGCTCGGCATCGCGCAGTTTGCGCTCGCGCTCGTCCTCGATGCGCGCCCGCGCCTCCGATGACGACTCACTTGCGCGGATGAAGTCGCGCAGCACTTCGGGCGGCTCGGGCATGGTGCGCGGCGTCCGCGCCAGCCAGGCCTTGGCGGCGTCAATGTCGCCTCCGGACAGGAGCCGGTTGTCGGGCCGTCCGCCGGCCTGCCAGTTCATGGCGAAGTCGCCATAGCGGGTCTGCTCGCGCACCCAGGCGAGGTCGAGTTTCAGCGCCGTGCAGAGGCGCTTGAGGCCGCCGCCAAAGCCGGAACCAGGCACGGACGGCTCCGGGTAGAAGAAAATGTAGTTGAGATCCGCCAGCTTCGGCGGCGCCGGGGCATCGCCGAGCGGCTTGGCCACGATCGGCAGCAAGCGTTTGCCCAGCCGCGCGGTCTCATCCACCTCCCATTGGCAGATCGGCGATGAGGCCGAGCGTGGCGAGAGGGCGAACACCACGGTGTCGGAGCGCGCGATCATCTCGCCGAGGCGCGGTTTCCATTCCTCGCCGCCCGAGATGCCGTCGCGATCCAGGTCAGGATCGAAACCGGCCGCCTCCAAGGCATCCGCCAGCTGATCGGCGAAGGCGATGTCGTCGCGCGAATAGGAGATGAAGACTTTCAGCCGTTCGTTCGCCGCCAAGTCTGAGGGGTCGTTGGTGCTCGCCATGGCCGCCTCCGAGGAGAGGTTTTGTGGGGAGGGAGCATAGGGGGAAATGCGGGCGGGGGGAATGGGGTGGGGACAGGATGTTCAGCTTCGGCGAAACGAGTTGATCCGGCTTGGCACCTCGATGCCGCTCGGATTGCTGGCATTGCCGCTAATGTTCGAACCGGCGACCGTTGCACATCATGTCCCCAGCACAGCCACTTCCGTGCGCGCGAGTTTGCGCAACCGGGAGATCGCCGAGGTTCCAGGCGAGGGCGCGGGACGGGCGGCAGGAACAGGCGCCGCCGCAGCCGATTTGCGCAGACGGTTCGGCGTCGCCGCCACTTCGGCGACCATCGCCGTCGCCGGCTTGAGCACCCGGTGCGCTGGCAAACGCACGACAGCTTCGGTGCCGACTCGCAGTTCGCTCTGCAACTCGAATGTCCCGCCATGCATCTCAACGAGGCTCTTGACGATCGGCAGGCCAAGCCCCGTCCCGCCCTCGGCCGACTGATAGGCCAGCGAGCCTTGGCCGAAGGCCTGCATGACGCGCGGCAGCTCGTCTTTGGGAATGCCCGGCCCAGTGTCGCGGATGCTGAGCAGCTGGCCGCCATCGGGCGTGCGGGCGATCCGCAAGGTGATGGAGCCCGAGGGCGGTGTGAATTTCAGCGCGTTGGAGAGCAGGTTCAGCGTGATCTGTCGCAGCGCCTTCTCGTCGACCCAAACCGGCGTCAATGCAGGCTCGAAGGCCTCGATGATCTTCAACTGTTTGCTCTCGGCGCGCAACTTCAGGAGGCGGTGGCAATCGGCGACAACGGACGCCAAGGTCACTTGCTCGGGCCGCAGCTCGTGTTTTCCCGCCTCTATGCGCGAGAGATCCAGAATATCATTGATCACCTGAAGCAGATGCTTGCCGCTGGAATGGATGTGCTCGGCATAGTCTTTGTACACCTTGTTCCCGACCGGCCCCATCATTTCCGTCATGGTGACTTCGGAGAAGCCCAGAATGGCGTTGAGCGGCGTGCGCAACTCGTGACTGATGTTGGCCAGAAAGCGCGACTTGGCGAGGTTGTTGGCCTCAGCGCGGCGGCGCGCTTCGTCGGAAATGCTCTTGGATTCCTCAAGTTGGGCGATCAGCGCGTCCTTTTCGGCGCGGAACTCGAGCATGGCCGTGACGGTGGCGTTCAGCCCTTTCGCCAGGAAAATGAAGTAGATATGGATCCCGACCGCCATGGCGGCGAGCGCCCAATAGAACGGCTCGTGCTGGGCGGCGAACCGGATGATCAGGCCGGCAGTCATCGGAATGGTGCCGGCATAGACGATCGGCATCACGGTGGCCGCGAACATTAGGCGAAGGGTCAGAACCACAATCAGCGCGGCGAAGATGAAGACATGCGCGGAGTGATCGGCGGGATGGAAGCCGACCAGCGCGAAGCCGGCCCAGGCGAGGCCATAGAGGGTTTCGGCGGCGACCAGTTTGGTGTGCCACTGCGCGACGTTGATGCCGGCCTGCGGTTCGGACACGAATGTCTTGGCGAGCCGCGTCAGGTTCCAGCGCGCGCCCAGCAGCACCAGGAGCCAGATGGTCGGCTCCTGGGGCGGCGCCCAATAGAGGGACGCCAGCGCAATGATGACGGCCAGGAGTGGGATCGTGAGGGTTGCGCCAAGTTCGTTGCGGGCGAACATATGCAACAGTTCGTAGTCGAATTCCGGCTTGATGCGCGCGCCTTGCGTCAGCTGCTGCCGGGCCAGGCGCGCGCTCTCGGCGCCCGTGCCGCTGGTCTTGCGGGGGCGGCCTGGCAGCGGATGGGCGCTGACGACGGGGCTGCTCATGAGCCTTGGCGGGGTGCGAGGGGACGCGGGACCGGTTGTCGAAGTGTTAATGAGAGAACATGAAAAAATGTTTAATTTTAGCGCGTTAGATTGATTTGCTTATAAGTCAGTGGAGGATAATTGCCGATGGGTGCGACGGATGGAATAATAGCGCTGCTGGCCGGCATCCGGGGCTGCCGGGCTTGCCTTGAGCAGCCTCACGGCAAGCCGTTGCCACATGAGCCACGGCCCATCATCCGCGCCGCGGCGACGGCGCGCATCGCCGTATGCGGGCAGGCGCCGGGGACGCGGGTGCATGCATCGGGCGTGCCATTCACCGATCCCTCGGGCGACCGCTTAAGGGACTGGATGGGGGTGACGGCAGAGGAGTTCTACGACGAAGGTCGGATCGCCATTGTGCCGATGGGGTTCTGCTTTCCGGGGCTGGACGCCAAGGGCAGCGATCTGCCGCCGAGAAAAGAGTGCGCGCCGCTTTGGCGGACGAGGGTGTTTGAGGGTCTGACGCAACTGGAACTGCTGCTTTTGGTCGGCCGATATGCACAGGACTGGCATCTGGGCAACCGCAAGGTGACGCTGGAGGCAACGGTGCGCAACGGGACGCAACAGGCGCAACGGCCGCCGAACCTGCCCGTCATCGCGCTGCCACATCCGTCCTGGCGCAACTCAGGGTGGTTGAAGAAGAACCCCTGGTTCGCCGACGAGGTACTGCCGGACTTGCGCCAACGCGTGAGAGTTTTGCTCTGAGCTTGCGGAAATCCGCTCGCATAGCGGCCATTTTATGCTATCGTGAGAATGAAATTCCAATTTCGCGACGGGAGCCTGCCGTTGGCCATACTCGACGACATGGACCTCAAGATCTTGCGCATTCTGCAGGAGGATTGCACCATCCCGGTCGCCGACATCGGCAAGCGCATTGGCCTCTCAACCACCCCCTGCTGGCGCCGCATCCAGAAGCTGGAGGAGGACGGCGTCATCAAGAAACGGGTGGCGCTGTTGGACCCCAGGGCCATCAATGCCGCCGTTACGGTGTTCGTCGGCATCACCACCAATCAGCACACGAAGGAATGGCTGGAGCGTTTTCATGGCGCCCTTCTGGACTTCCCCGAGGTGGTGGAGTTCTACCGCATGAGCGGGCAAGTGGACTACATGCTGCGCGTGGTGGTGCCCGATATTGGAGCCTACGACGCCTTCTATAAAAAGCTGATCGCCAAAATCGAATTGTCCGATGTCAGCTCGTCATTCGCCATGGAGCAGATCAAGTTCACCACCGCATTGCCGCTGGAGTTCGCCCAGCGCACAGGGCCGAAAAAGCGTGAAAAAGCCCTGAAATAGGCCTTGTTTCGAAACATCTTAACCTTACGTTAACCATCTCGGGCCTAGTGTTGCGGTTTCGTTAACGCGATCCGCCAAGGGAGTGTCCTAAGATGAGTTTGCGTCTGACGCCAAGCCTCAACCAGGTGCGCAACGATACTGGGCGGGTGGCGTTTTGCGGCCCGACGGTACTCTCGGCGATTACGGGGTTTCCCATAAGCCGCGTCGAGGCGATCATTCATCAGCACCGCGCCGATCCGACCGAGGCCAGGAAGATCATCGAAGGGACGTATCCAGAGGAAGTGCGCGACGCGCTGGCCGTGTTCGGCTTCGCCATGGATCAGACCGAGGATTTCATGCCTCTGGAGCGCAAGGAGCGCCCGACGGTCTGGAGCTGGATGCAGCTGCCACGCAGCGCGTTCAGCTACTACATCCTGGCCGTCCACATCCGCAGCGAGGGCCACTGGGTGTGCATCCACGGCGCCAAAATCTGCGACACCTACACCGAAGGGCGCTGGACATTCGGCGCCGATGGTCCGCATCGGGGCGCGCGCATGATGGGCGTCTACCGAGTGCGGCGGATCGAGGATGTGGCGAGCGTGAGCACGCCAAAAGGGCGGATTTCCGGGCTCTTCGGGCCCAAAGCACTTGCCGGACTGCGCGCGGTTGCGTGAGCGTGCACTCAAACAATAAACAACTTTTGATTGTATTTTAACCAGCGAACCACTCGGGTCGCGTTGGCCGGTCGCGATTCAGGTCTTGGTAAGACCTCGGCACTAAAACTCCCCCCACAGGCCCGGTTGGGGCGGCCCCTTGGGGGCTCTCACGCTGGTCTGTTCTTTCCTAGGGTCTTGACTTGGCGGTCCTTTGTGGCCGCCTTTCTTTTTGTCAAAAGGGTCGTCAAAAGAGCGATCAACGAGCCGGCGACAGGCGTTCATGGCGCCACGGCCCTCTTGGCTCGCCGATCGAATGTTCCGACCTTAATCGCAATCTCAGGTTGCGGCCACTAGGGGATCACCTGGGGCAAGGCAGCGAAAAAGCATCAAAAAATCGATGTAAAAAGCACCTAAATTCGAGCAATTTCGCCTATTTTAAGCGCAAAAACCCTGCGTCCAGATCCTGTTTCAAGTCCTCGACGTCCTCCAGGCCGATATGCAGCCTGAGGCAGCTCTTGCCGGCATAGGCCGACGAGGTCGCCGATCGGTAATGCGACGGATCGAATGGCACCACCAGGCTCTCATAGCCGCCCCAGGAATAGCCCATGCCGAACAGCGACATGCCGTCGAGCATGGCGGCCAACCCGGACCGTGACGTGGACCGCAGCACGATCGAGAACAACCCCGAGGCGCCTGAAAAATCGCGCGTCCAAAGCGCATGTCCCGGGAACCCCGGAAGCGCCGGATGCAGCACCGCCTCCACCTCGGGGCGTTGCTGCAACCAATGCGCCATCTCCAGCGCCGCCACGTGATGCTGGCGCAACCTGAGATCCATCGTCCGCAGTCCGCGCAGGCCCAGAAAAATTTCCTCCGACCCCGCACAATCGCCGATCAGCCAATGCATCTTCTGCAGCTGTTTTGCCGCGCGCTCACCGGCCGTCACGACGCCCAGCATGGCGTCGGCATGACCCACCACATATTTGGTGCCGGCCTGGATTGAAACGTCCACGCCGTGATCGAACGGCTTGAAGAACCGCCCGGTGGCCCAGGTGTTGTCCAACAGCAGCCAGATCTCTTTGGCGCGGCACGCCGTGGCGATGGCCGGGATGTCCTGCACTTCAAAGGTTTGCGAGCCTGGGCTTTCGGTGTAGACGATGCGGGTGTTGGGCCGGAACAGCGAAGCGATGTTACAGCCGATCAGCGGATCGTAGTAGGTGACCTCGACGCCCAATCCACGCAAGACCTCGTCGCAGAACTGCCGCGTCGGCCGGTAGCAGGTATCGACCACGAGAATGTGATCGCCCGCCTTGGCGAAACCCAGCAGCGCCGTCGTCACGGCCGACAGGCCCGAGGAGGTCAGGATCGTCCGCGTTCCCCCCTCCAGCGCACACAGCGCGTCCTCCAGGGCGCGCATGGTCGGGTGTCCTTTGCGCCCGTAAGTGTACGCCTGTTTGCCGGACTCCAGCGTCGCCAGATCGGGAAACAACACCGTGGACCCGCGATAGACCGGCGGATTGACGAACCCATGTTGGTCTGCCGGCGCCCGGCCCCGATGAATGATGTCGGTCGCTGGCCGCCGTCGTGACGTCGCATCATTCGGGTTCGTCATGATGTGTCCCTGTTGGATCTGCTGCCTGCCGATAGGCGCAAGCGCTGCCGCCGGTCAAGTCTTGACCTGAGGGGCGCGCTTGGATGAGATGATGGTCCGCGAACTTCTTTTCCGGCGGGGTCACTGTCGTTCCTGTGTCCCGGCGCCGGTCGCGTGCGCAATTCGGCCAGTCAGAGACCTTAGGGAGTCCGGCGTGATGTTGAGCGTCGTTCGGGCCTGGTGTTGCCTTCTGACGCTGACGGTGCTGGCTGGGGCCCTGCCCGCGCAGGCCAAGGGTGCTTTGGCCTCGGTGCGTGATCGCGGCTACGTCATCTGCGGCGTCAATGACGCTGCGCCGGGCTTCTCCAGCGTCGACAAGCGTGGCAGCTGGTTCGGGCTGGACGTTGACGTCTGCAGGGCCATGGCCGTGGCGGTGCTTGGCAACGAAAAGCTGGCGCAATTCAAGCCCTTCGACGCAGCCGACGGACTGGAGGCCTTGCGCCGGGGCGAAATCGACATGCTGTCGCGGGCCACCGATTGGACGCTCAGTCTGGATCCGGAAGCGAATGCCCGCTTCGTCGGCCCCAGCTTTTTCGATGGGCAGGTCATTTTGGCGCCGGACCAGCTTGGGGCCCGCAGCGTGCTGCAACTGTCCAGCACGCGCATCTGCATGCGCGAGACGCCCCAGCTGCGCCAAGGACTGGAGGACTATTTCGGCTCCCGCGACATGCCGATCGCCCTGCTGGGCTTCACCGACGGCGCCGCGGCGCTTGCCGGCTACGAGGATCGGAAATGCGACGTGCTGACCGAAACCCTATCGAAGATCGGCGCCTTGCAGGAGCGGCTGAAGCTGCCCGATCAGCATGAGGTCTTGCCTCAGATGCTCTCCAACGTCCCCCTGGGCCCGATGGTGCGGCAGGGCGACGAGCCCTGGTTCGAGGTTGCGCAGTTGGTTCTGAACGCGCTGGTCGCCGCCGAGGAAGTCGGCCTCAGCCAACAGGGTCCCTACATCCGCGAATTGGATCGCCCCACGGCGCGCGTTCGGCTGCTGATGCTCGAGGCGCGCCTGGGCGAACGACTTGGCCTGCAGTCGGATTGGGGTGTGAACATCGTCGCAAAAGTTGGCAACTATGGCGAATTGTTCGAGCGCAATCTCGGCCACATGGGCGGGTTCCGCAACAAGCGCGGCAATAACAATCTGTGGAGCAAGGGCGGGCTGTTTTACACGCCCTTGATCAGGTGACGGGTAGAAGTTCTCTGCTCCGGTCGTTCGACAACAGAACGAGATGTGTGCGGACGACCGGCATGACGCCGTGCCATGCCAGCGCACGCAAGTTGGCACCCGCTTCCCGGAATTTGACGCGCGTCTTCGCGTGGCAAATATCCGGGAAGCGTACTTGCGCTGGCCAATTGAGTGGGTACTGATAATCGGGGTGTCAGTGCGTATCACGCAACGTGCTGATCTACCATCACCGGGTTCCCGTCCGGGTCGATCGCAATAAAATGCGCCGGTCCCGTCGTCGTTTCATCGGCCTCGGTCGCCAATGTCACCCCTGCGGCCTTCAACTGCCGCTGCAACGCGCGAACGTCCGTGAACGTTGGAAGCGTCTGCGCGCTCTGGTCCCAGCCAGGATTGAAGGTAAGGATGTTCTTATCAAACATGCCTTGAAACAGGCCAATTTTGTGACCCTGGTTCCCTAGGACCAGCCAGTTCTGCGCTGGATCGCCGCCCACTGCCTTGAATCCGAACTTTTCGTAAAAGGCCCGTGACGCTGCGAGATCCTTCACCGCCAGACTGATTGTGAACGCGCCGAGATCCATGATTGGGCTCCTTCCTTCGTTCCAGACCTTTGCTCGATGCTAGACGACAACTACCCGGAACGGAACAGTTTTACCGCTTCATCGCAATCGAACAGATAGAGCAGCTGCCGCAGCGCCTGCCCGCGCTCGCTCGCCAGCTGCGGATCGCGCGACAAGGTCAGCGCCGCATCCGCCCGCGCCAGTTCCAGCAGCTCGGCAAAATTCGGCACTTCGGCCATGCGAAACTCCGGGGCGCCGCTCTGGCGCGTGCCCAGCACTTCGCCGCCGCCGCGCAGACGAAGATCCTCTTCGGCGATTTTGAAGCCATCCTCGGTCTCGCGCATCATTTCTATGCGCGCCTTGGCCGTCTCGCCAAGCGGGCCTTGGTAGAGGAGAATGCACGTGGACTGACGTTCGCCGCGCCCGACGCGGCCGCGCAGCTGATGCAACTGGGCCAGGCCAAAGCGCTCGGCGTGCTCAATGACCATGATTGAGGCGTTCGGCACGTTGACGCCGACCTCGATGACGGTGGTGGCGACCAGGATGGCGAGCGCGCCGGACGAGAAGGCGGCCATCACCTCGTCCTTGGCGGGGCCGGGCATCTGGCCATGGATCAACCCCACGCGGTCGCCGAAATATTGTTTCAGATGGGCGGCGCGTTCTTCGGCGGCGGCCAGTTCGGAGACGTCGGATGTTTCGACCAGTGGGCAGACCCAATAGATCTGCGCGCCCTGTTGCAACGCGCGAGACAGCGCCTCGATGATCTCGTCGATGCGGTCTGTGGAGACGGCGCGCGTGGTCACAGGCTTGCGGCCGGCCGGCTTCTCGGTGAGTTTTGATACTTCCAGGTCGCCGTAATGCGTGAGAAGCAGCGTGCGCGGAATGGGCGTGGCCGTCATGAACAGGACGTTGGCGCCGTATGGGCCGCCCTTGGCCTGCAGCGCAAGCCGCTGTTGCACGCCAAAACGGTGTTGCTCGTCGATGACGGCGACGGCGAGGTCCTTGTAGACGACCTCCTCTTGAAACAACGCATGCGTCCCGATCAGCAGATCGATGGTTCCCTCGGCCAGTTGCGCCAGCACAAGCTTGCGCGCCTTGCCTTTCTCGCGGCCCGTCAACAGACCGATTCGGATGCCTGATTTTTCCGCCAACGGACCAATGGTCTCGGCATGTTGGCGCGCCAGCACTTCCGTGGGAGCCATGATGGCGGCCTGCGATCCTGCCTCAATGGCGATGGCCGCCGCCATCAGCGCCACCACTGTTTTGCCGCTGCCGACATCGCCCTGCAGCAGGCGCATCATGCGGTGCGTGGCCGCGAGGTCGGCTTCCACTTCGGCGATGGCGCGGGTCTGCGATCCGGTCATGTTGAACGGCAACGCGGCCCGCACCCGCTCCCGCACCCGGCCATCGCCGACGACGCTGCGGCCGGGTTGCGATTTTTGGCTTTGGCGGACCAGTGCCAACGCCAACTGTCCCGCCAAAAGTTCGTCGAACGCCAGCCGCTGCCAAGGTGGCGCGCCAGTCGAAATATCCGCCGGCTCCTGCGGATAGTGCATGCGGTGAAAGCTTTCGGCGTAGCCGAGCGCACTTAGCTTGGCGATGACGGTCTCATCCAGCCACTCCGGGATCCCCGGCATCAGGTCCAGCGCGCGGCCGATCAGTTTGTGCAGCACTTTGCCCGACAGCCCCGCCGTCAGCGGGTAGACCGGCTCCAGCAGCGGTAGCTTGTTCAGTTCATCAGCCCCCACCACATGGTCGGGGTGCATCATCTGCAACTTTTCGCCGTAGGCTTCTATACGCCCGCTGACATAGCGCTCCTCGCCTACCGGCAGCATGCGCTCCACGTAACGGCGGTCGGCGTGGAAGAACACGATTTCCAGCTTGGCGGTGGCGTCGTCGGCCAGCACGGTGTGCGGCGCGCGGCTGCCGCCCGCCGGAATGCGGTGCTTGCGGACGATCACCTTGACGGTGGCGATGGTGCCGGGGACCGCTTCGGCCAGCGTCGGCATGGCGCGGCGGTCGATGACTCCGGTGGGTGTGTGCATCAGCAGATCGATCAGGCGCGGCTCGGCGACTTGGCCGGGCAGGGCCAGAGCCTTTTTCAGCAGCAACAGATTGCGCGGCCCCACGCCCTCCAGGCTCTGCGCCGTCGCAAACAGGGGATTGAGGTGGTCGGGGCGCATGGGGGTGTGGATTGCTCGTCGGCTTGACGGATGGGGGGCGCTGATGCGCTATCGGCGGCACGTTGGCGATGGCAGCCCGACGCGTCAAGCCGGAGACACATATGCCCAACGACGACCTGGACGTGCGCCGCCGCCGCTGCCTGTTCCGCGCCACGCACCGTGGCACCAAGGAGATGGATTGGCTGCTCGGCCGCTATGCCGAGGCGGTATTAATGGGAGCCGATGCCGATGCGCTGACGTTCTGGGAGCGGCTGGTGCAGCTCCCGGACCCGGAATTCCACGATTTGATCATGGGCAACGCCGTATGCGAGGACGCGGCAGTGGCGGCGGTGGTGCGCGAGATCCGCAAGTCCCACGGCATGGGGTAGGTCACCGGCGCCAGTTGGTAGGGGCGCCTCGTGAGTCGCCCCTACCAATTGGCAGCGTCAGTCCCCCTTTGCCAGCAACGCCTCCACCGCCTCCCGCGCCGGCAGCGGAGCCACCGCTCCATATCCCGTTGTCGCCAACGCCGCCGCCGCATTCGCGAACCGCGCCGCCTCAAACGTATCCAGCCCACGCGCCAGCGATGCCAGCAGCGCCCCAGCGAACGCATCACCCGCCCCGGTCGCGTCCACGCAATGCACTCTTCGCGGCGCAATTGCCTCCCGATGGCTTGGCGTTGCCACCAGTGCGCCGTCGGCCCCCAGAGTAACGACGACGATCTGCGCGCCCAACTGAAGATAGTGATCCGCCACCGCCTCGGGTGACAGGTCCCCGAGCAGCGTCCGCGCATCATCGATGGAGGTCTTCAAAATGTCCGCCCGATGCGCCGTGGCGTGGATCGCGGCGCGCGCCTCCTCGAGCGGCCAAAGGCGCAGGCGCAGGTTGGTGTCGTAGGAGAGGCGCGCGCCCGCCTGCTGCGCGTGTTCCACGGCCTGCCCCACGGCATCGCGGGCGGAATAGCTGATGGCCTGGCTGACGGCCGAGACGTGCAGGTACTTGGCACCGGAAAAGGCGGCTGCCGGAAAATCCGTGAACGACATGTGGCTCGCTGCCGAGCCACGGCGGAGGTAGGTGAAGCTGTGCCCATCCGTTCCGTGGTTGACGAAGTAGACGGCGGTCGGCGCACTGGCGTGGCGGCGGACAAATGACGTGTCCACCCATTCGCGACTCCACAGGTCGATGAACGCATCGCCAAAGCGATCCTGGCCGAGCAGCGTCAGGTAGCGCGTGCTGGCGCCGAGCCGGGCCGCCGCGATGGTGGCGTTGGAGGTGTCGCCGCCAAAACCCTCGCGGTAGCGGCCATCCGGCTCCTGGTTGAACTCGACCATGGGTTCGCCCAAGGCAACGATATCGGGCATGGCTGGGCCTCAGACGGACAGTGTTTCGGGGCCGAGCGAGGCCAGCAGCTTTTTGGCCCTGGCGACCACGCCCGCTTTGTCGTTCGCCTCCAGCGCCTTGGCCGGGGCCAGTTCGCTGCCGAGGCCAACGCAGAACGCGCCAGCAGCAAGATAGTCCTTGGCCGTCTCAAGCGTCACGCCGCCGGTGGGCATCAGCGACACGGTCGGGAACACGGCACGGACCTGTTTCAGGAACTGCGGGCCACCAACCGTGGCGGCCGGAAAAACCTTCACGGCCGTAGCCCCGGCGCAATGCGCCCGCCAGATCTCGGACGGGTTGGCCGCGCCGATCATGATTGGGATGTGGGCGGTTTTGGCCAGCTCGACTACGCCATCGACCCAGCAGGGTGTCACCAGGAAGTGGCTGCCCGCCGCGATGGCCAGCCGCGCGTCCTGCGGCGACAAGATGGTGCCTGCGCCGACGATGAGCTTTTTGTTGCGGCGCAGTTCCGTGATGCCGGCGAACACATCGGGCGTGGTCAGCGTCATTTCCACGGCGGACATGCCGGCTTCGGCCAGCCACAGCGCGGCGCGCTTTGCGGCCTCGATGCTGCCGGCGCGGATGACGGGGACAACCTTTATTTTGGCGAGGGTGGCTAGGATTTCGGCAGAAGTCATGGGGCACCGGTAAGTTTGGCACAAACGGTGCGGCGTAGGGACGAGCAGCGCTTGCCCTCGTGCAGCGTGCACGTTGATAGGGGGCGAGCGCTGCTCGCCCCTACGCCGCTGTCAGCGGAATGCCCAATCACCATGCCGCTCCATGCGCCAATGGAGCAATGCCCAAATGCCGCGCAATGGTCTGCCCGATATCCGCAAAACTGTCGCGCATCCCAATCGCACAGGCCGGCACACCAGGCCCGAACGCCAGCACCGGCACACATTCCCGGGTATGATCGCTGCCGGGCCAGGTGGGATCGCAACCATGGTCGGCGGTGAGGATGGCGAGGTCGCCGGGGCGGAGCGCGCATATCAGGCGCGGCAGCAGGGCGTCGAATTTCTCCAGCGCGTCGGCGTAACCTGGAACGTCACGGCGGTGGCCGAACAGGCTGTCGAAGTCGACGAAGTTGGTGAAGGCGAGGCCGCCATCCGGCAGTGTACGGACGGCCTCAAGGGTGGCCGCCATCAGGGCCGGGTGGCCGCTGGCCTTGACTACGGTCCCCGTCCCGCGATGGGCGAAGATATCGCCGATCTTGCCGATCGAGACGACGGCGCGGCCGGCCTCGGTAATGCGGTCGAGCAGCGTCGGCTCGGGCGGCGGCACGGAAAAGTCGCGGCGGTTGGCGGTGCGCTGGAAGCGGGTCGGACCGGAGCCGTCGAATGGCCTTGCGATGACACGGCCAATGTTCATCGGATCGACGAGCGCGCGCGCGATTTTGCATACGTCGTAGAGGCGTTCGAGGCCGAACGTTCCTTCATGCGCCGCGATTTGCAGCACACTGTCGGTCGAAGTGTAGACGATCGGCTTGCCTGTTAGCATGTGATACGCGCCAAGCTCGGCGATGATTTCAGTGCCCGAAGCGTGTGTGTTGCCGAGAATGCCGGGGAGTTGGCAGCGCGCGATCAGATCATCCGTGAGCGTCTTGGGAAAGCACGGGCTGGTCTGCGGGAAGTAGCCCCAGGCGAAAGTGACGGGGACCCCTGCGATTTCCCAGTGGCCGGACGGCGTGTCCTTGCCGAGCGATTTTTCACGCGCAGAGCCCCATTGTCCGTGCACTGCGTTCGCGCCCAGGCCAAGCTGATTGAGATTGGGGATGCGCAGCGCACCGGATCGCAACCCAGGCCTGTCGCCGCGCCCCGCCGCACACGCCTCGGTAATGTGTCCAAGCGTGTTCGCGCCCGCATCGCCATAGGCCTCGGCATCAGGCGCGCCGCCGATCCCGACGGAGTCCATCACCATGAGGAATGCGCGGGTCATCCCATGCGCTTCCCGGAATTTGACGTGCGCCGTCGCGCGGCAAATATCCGGGACCTTTCCTGTTGCCGTTGACCCCATTTGGTGGCTCCCGCGTGGAAACAGGTCGCGCGGTTGGAACACTCCCACTCTCGGCGAGGTAACGATCCCGGATATTCGACGCGCACGAAAGAAAGTGCGCGCCGAATTCCGGGAAGCGTTGACCTTTGGCTTGCGGCACTCATGGGTTTGCCTTGATCTTGGCGCGAACTGGCTTGCCCGGTTCCGGCGCGGAGCCCAGCTTATAGGCCGCCCGCACCGCCTCGGCCACTGCGGTGGCTGCCGCTTTCGAGCGCGCATGCACAACACACAGCGGCGTCGCCCTATCGACCTTCGAGCCCTTGCCGGCCAACCCCGTCAGCCCCACGGCATGATCGATGGCATCCGTCGGCACGCGCCGTCCGCCGCCCAGCGTGATGACGGCGATGCCGAGCGCGCGAGTATCGATGCTTGCCACTGTCCCGGATCGCTCCGCAAACACCTCAAGTTTCACCGGCGCGGCGGCAAGGTGTTTTCCAGCCCGCTCGACAAAGTCCTTCGGACCGCCGAGTTCCGCCGCCATGCGTGCAAAATGCTCCGTAGCCGTACCGGTATCGAGCGCTGCCTGCAGGAGTTTTCGGCCCTCGGCGGCCGTCTTCGCCAACCCATTGTTGGCCAGCAGCTCCGCCCCCAGCGCCAGCGTCACCTCGTGCAAGCGCGCATCGCGGTGCTTTCCGGTGAGATACTCAACCGCATTCATCACCTCCACGGCATTTCCTGCCGCCGACGCCAGCGGTTCGTCCATATCCGTGATCAGCGCCGTGGTGCGCAACCCCGCCCCGTTCGCCACATCCACCAGCGTGCGCGCCAAGTCCCGAGCATCCTTCTCTTTCGCCATGAACGCGCCCGAGCCGGTTTTCACGTCCATCACCAGGCCGTCGAGGCCGGCGGCGAGTTTCTTCGACAGGATCGAGGCCGTGATCAGCGGGATCGATTCCACCGTGGCCGTCACGTCGCGGATGCCGTAGAGGCGCTTGTCGGCGGGCGCCAGGTCGGGCGTCTGGCCGATGATGGCGCAGCCGGCGCGTTCCACGGTGCGCTCGAACAAAGCGATGTCCGGCTGCGCGTTGTAGCCGGGGATGGCCTCCAGCTTGTCGAGCGTGCCGCCGGTATGGCCGAGGCCGCGCCCAGAAATCATCGGCACGCACGCACCGCACGCCGCCAGCATCGGGGCGAGCATGAGGGAGACATTGTCGCCGACCCCGCCGGTCGAATGCTTGTCGAGGATCGGGCCCTTGAAGCGGCGCTTGGGCCATTTCAGCACGCGGCCGGAATCGCGCATGGCCAGCGTCAGACCGACCCGTTCGTCCGTGGACATGCCATTGAAGAACACTGCCATGGCGAAGGCCGCGGCCTGGCCTTCGCTGACGGCGCCCGAGGTGAGCCCGGCGATCAGGAAGGCGATTTCGGCGCGGGTAACGGTGCCGCCATCGCGTTTGGTGCGGATGATTTCTTGGGCGAGCACTTACAGGTCCTTCACAAACCGCGCCACCAGTCTCCCCATATCCGCCACCGCCTTCGCCCCCTCGCGCTTGGTCTCCTCGTGGCTGGGCGATACGCCGCCGATCCCCGCGCCGAGATTGGTGATGACCGACAGCGCGGCCACCGTCAGCCCGAAGCGGCGGGCCAGGATCGTTTCGGGCGCGGTGGACATGCCGACGGCGTGGGCGCCGAGGGTGGCGGCCATGCGGATCTCGGCCGGGGTTTCGAACATCGGGCCGGAGAACCAGGCGTAGACGCCTTCGGCCAACGCCACGCCCTCGGCCTTGGCGGCGGCGCGGAGTTTGTCCGCCAGCGCCGTATCGTAGGCGTTGGTGAGGCTGACGAAGCGGTGGTCGCCGGTCTCGCCGAACAGCGGGCTCATACCCGCGAGGTTGATATGATCCGTGATCAGCATGATCGAACCGGGGCCGACCTCGGGGCGCAGCGAGCCGGCGGCGTTGGTGAGGAGCACGCGTTTGACGCCGCACTCGGCCAGCGCCTCGATGACAGGGCGCATGGCGTCGGCCCGCCCGTGCTCGTAGGCGTGGGCGCGGCCCTTCAGCATCAGGACGGGGCGGCCGGAGAGCGTGCCGGTGACCAGTTCGCCCGCATGGCCCGAGACGGACGGGACGGGGAAGCCGGGGAGGTCCTGGTACGATAGCGTGCGTGGGCTGACGATGTTATCGGCGAGGCCGCCGAGGCTGGAGCCGAGCACGATGGCCAGCTCCGGGATCGTGCCGGCGAGGTGTACGGCGAGGCGTTTGTCGGCGGGGCTCATGGGTGGGTGCTCGCGCGGTGGTGAGGGGATTGTAGGGGCGCATCACAATGCGCCCGGTGTGCCACAACTTCGGACGGTAGGTTGCACGCCGGGCGCACCGCAGCGCGCCCGTCTGGCAGCTTGCTCGCGGTTAGACGGGCGCATTGCGATGCGCCCCTACAAGGTGCTCGGGGCCGAAGGAGGCGGGCAACAATTCGTCGAGCGTGAAGGTGCGGCGGAGCGCTCCGTGTTCGTCGCAGATGTGGACGGGCAGCTCCGGCGCGCCGAATTCGCGCAAGCGCTGGCGGCAGCCGCCGCAGGGCGTGACGAGACCTACGCCCGCCCCGACCACGGCTGCTTCGACAATGCGATGGCCGCCGGCCAGCACCATGGCGGCGAGCGCGCTGGCTTCGGCGCAGTTGCCGATGGGATAGGCCGCGTTCTCGACGTTGCAGCCGGCGTGAATTCGTCCGTGTTCGTCGCGCACGGCGGCGCCGACCTGGAAGCGCGAATAGGGGGCATACGCCCGCCCATAGGCAGCGACGGCGGCGGCGATGAGATCGTCGGGCGCGGCGGGCATCAGCGCTCCTTAACATAGGGTACGCCGCCGGACTTGGGCGGAATGGCGCGGCCGATGAAGCCGGCGAGCATGGCCACGGTCAGAATATAGGGCACGGCCTGCATCAGGGGAACCGGCAGCACGCCCACGCCGGGGATCGGCTGGCCCTGCAGGCGGGTGGCGACGGCGTCGAGCAGCCCGAACAGCAGGCAGGCCCACATGGCGGGCACCGGCTTCCACTTGGCGAAGACGAGAGCGGCGAGGGCGATGAAGCCCTTTCCCGCCGTCATCGAACGCGAAAATCCGGCGCTCTGGGCGATGGAGAGATACGCCCCCGCAAATCCGCAGAGTACGCCGCAACAGACCACGGCGGCGTAGCGCATGCCGTTGACCGAGATGCCGGCGGTATCAGCGGCGGCGGGATTTTCGCCCACGGCGCGCAGGCGCAACCCGAAACGGGTACGGAACAATATCCACCAGGTGATTGGCACCATGGCGAAGGCGAAATAGACGAGGAGAGAATGGCCGGAGATGACTTGCGAATAGATCTGTCCAAGGACGGGTACGTTCGCGACGGCGTCCGCGCCGGGGAGCGTAATCTCGAGGAACCGCTCCTCGGGCGCGAGCTGCGGAGTCTGCCCGCCCTGGCCGAACCAGAAGGCTCCGAGCTGCGCCGTGAGGCCGAGCGTGATGATGTTGATGGCGACGCCCGAGACGATCTGGTCGCCGCGGTGCGTGATGACGGCAAAGCCGTGCAGCAGCGCGAAGGCGACCGAGGCCCCGATGGCGGCAAGCAGGCCGAGCCAGGGCGAATGTCCGACCGAGGCGACGGCTCCGGCGGCGAAGGCGGCGGCGAGCATTTTGCCTTCGAGGCCAATGTCGAACACGCCCGAGCGTTCGGAGTAGAGCCCGGCGAGGCACGCGAACAGCAGGGGGATCGAGAGCCGGATGGTCGAGGCCAGCACCTGCGCGATGGTGTCGAGGTATTCCATGGGGTCAGGCCTCCTGCGCCACGAGCGCCGCCGACGGCCATCCCGCGAACAGCCGGGCCAGCGTCGGGCGGAACATGTGTTCCAGCGCGCCGGCGGTCAGGATCACCAGCCCCTGCACCAGGACGATCATGTCGCTGGTGATGCTCGGCTTGTCGAACGCCAGTTCCGTGCCGCCCTGGTAGAGTGCGCCGAACAGCACGGCCGCGATGACAATGCCGACCGAGCGCGAGCGGCCCATCAGCGCAACGGCGATGCCGACAAATCCGTAGCCGGCGGTGAATTCCAGCGCGAGGTGGTTCTGCGAGCCCATCACCTCGTTCAGCGCCATGAAGCCGCCGAGCGCGCCGGAGATCATCAGGGCAATGACCGTGAGGCGCGTAATGTTCATCCCGGCGTATTTGGCGGCGTCGGGACTTGCGCCGAGCGTGCGCAACTCGTAGCCGAGGCGGGTGCGCCAGATCAGGATGGCGACCGCCCAGGCGCAGAGCAGCGCCCAGATGAAGGCGAGGTTGAGGGGCGATTGGCCGATGGGCAGGCCGACGGCGGCGAACACGTCCTGGAACAGCGGCAGGCGCGCGTTTTCGACGAAGGTACGGGTCTGCGGGGCCATCTCGCCGGCTGGTTTCAGGACGGTGCCCAAGAGGTAGATCATCAGCGCCGAGGCGATGAAGTTGAACATGATGGTGGTGATGACGAGGTGGCTGCCGCGCTTGGCCTGCAGGATCGCGGGGACGAACGCCCAGGCGGCTCCGAATGCTGCGGATAGAATGACGGCGATCAGGATGATGAGCGGTTGCGGCAGAAATTCGAGGCCCAGCGAGGCCATCGCAACGCCGAGGCCGGCGACATAGGCCTGTCCTTCAACGCCGATGTTGAACAGGCCGGCGTGGAAGGCGACAGCGAAGGCGAGGCCGGAGAAGATGAAGTTGGTGGCGTAGAAGAGAGTGTAGCCGATGCCTGCGCTGGTGCCGAACGCGCCGGTCAGCATGATTTGGACGCATTCGATAGGCGACTCGCCCAAGCCCCAAAGGACCAGTCCCGAGACGAAGAACGCCAGCGCCAAGTTCAGCACCGGCAGCAGCAACACATCGGCCCACCAGGGCAATTCGCCAGCGCGCGCACTCATGCTGCGGCCTCGCCCGTGACGCCCGCCATCAGCAGGCCCAGTTCCTGTTCGTCCGTCTGCGGTGAGCGTTCGCCGACGATACGACCGTCGAACATCACCAGCACGCGGTCGGCCAGGGAGCGGATTTCGTCCAGCTCCACCGACACCAACAGGATCGCCTTGCCGGCATCGCGCATGGCGATCAGCCGCTTGTGGATGAATTCTATCGCGCCGATATCGACCCCGCGCGTGGGCTGGCCGACGATCATGATTTTGGGGTCGCGCTCCATCTCGCGGGCGAGCACGAGTTTTTGCTGGTTGCCGCCGGAGAACAGGGAGGCCCGCAGATTGGCATCGTGCGGCCGCACATCGAAGGCGGTCATGTTGGCATCGCAGGCCGCTGCCACCGCCGCGCGGTCGATGAAGCCACGCGGGCTCATTTTCGCATCGTCCTGGTAGCCGAGCAGGATGTTCTCGGACGCGGCGAACGGCATCACGAGGCCCATGCGGTGCCGGTCCTCAGGCACATGGGCGAAGCGGGCGTGGCGCAGTTGCGCGGGATCGGGGCGGAGGACGGGTTTTCCGTCGATCAGGATTTCGCCTGATGTGCGCTGCCGAATTCCCGCGAGCACCTCGAGTAGTTCGCTCTGGCCATTGCCGGCTACTCCGGCGATTCCGACGATCTCGCCTTCGCGCACCGAAAAGCTGACATCGCGCAGCCGCGTCACTTTGCGGTCGTCGGCGGCCGATAGTCCGCGTACCTCCAGCGCCACGGGGCCGGGGGCGTGCGCGCCTTTGCTCACTTTCAGAAGCACTTTTCGCCCGACCATCATCTCAGCCAGCGCGGCGGGCGTAGTTTCCTTGGTCGTCACTGTACCGACCATTTCGCCGCGGCGCATGACGGAGACTTTGTCCGTGATGGCCATGATCTCGCGCAGTTTGTGCGTGATCAGAATGATGGTCTTGCCCTGCTCACGCAGCTGCGCCAGAACACGGAACAGATGGTCCGCCTCGCTCGGCGTCAGCACGCCGGTGGGCTCGTCCAGGATCAGCACCTCGGCGCCGCGATAGAGTGCTTTCAGGATTTCGACACGTTGCTGAACGCCGACCGGGAGTTCCGATACCGGCGTATCGAGCGGCACGGACATGTTATAGGCGGTACCCAGCTCTTCGAGCGCTTTGCGGGCGGTGCCAAAACCCTTGTTCAGCCGCGCGCCGCCTTCGGCGCCGAGCACGACATTTTCCAAGACCGTGAAGGGTTCGACCAGCATGAAATGCTGGTGCACCATGCCGATGCCGGCCGCGATGGCATCGCTGGGCCGCGCGATTTTTCGCGGCGTGCCGTTGACGAAAATCTGCCCGTTGTCGGCCTGATAGAAGCCATACAGGATCGACATCAGGGTCGACTTGCCCGCGCCATTCTCGCCCACGATGCCGTGGATCGTGCCGGGCTGGATGGCGAGCGAAATGGCCTTGTTGGCATGGACCGCGCCAAAGCGCTTGTCGATGCTTTTGAGTTCGATGGCGGGGGCTGGGGAGGCAGTGGTCATTCCAGGGCCGCCGAACAAATACGAATATGCTTGTAGGTTGGGTTAGCGCGCCACCAACGTTTGCGGCTTGGCACCGCAGTTTATTCGCGCGTAACCCAACGCCGCACGGGCAGCTGTCGGGTTACGCGCGAACTGGCGCCGGGATTCAACGTCGGGTTCACGGGCGCGCTAACCCGACCTACGTTCCTACGGTTCTTTGCTAACCTAGTAGGGGCACTTCTGGTCGGCCATGAAGTCATGGACCACGATCTTGCCCGACTTGATGTCGGCCTCGGCCTGCTTCACGGCCTTGGTCATCTCGGGGGTGATCAGCTTCTTGTTGTTGTCATCGAGCGCCCAGCCCACGCCGCCTTCCGACAGGCCCATGGCGGAGATGCCGCTCGCGTATTTGCCCTTCTTGGCGTCCGTGAACAGCGAATACGTCGCCACGTCAACGCGCTTGAGCATCGAGGTCAGCACGCTGCCGGGATGCATGCCGTTCTGGTTGCTGTCGACGCCGATGCCCAGCTTCTTGGCGTCGGCCGCCGCCTGCAACACGCCGATGCCGGTGCCGCCAGCTGCGTGATAAACAACGTCAGCGCCCTGTGCGAACTGCGCCTTGGCCAACTCGCCGCCCTTGACGGGATCGTTCCAGGCCGCGCCCGTGGTGCCGGTCATGTTCTCGAACACGGTGGCCTTGGCGTTGGCCGCCATCACGCCGCCTTTGTAGCCGCAGGCAAAGCGATGGATGAGGGGAATGTCCATGCCGCCGACAAAGCCGACTTTGCCGGTCTTGGACGCCATGGCGGCGAGCATGCCGACGAGGTAGCTGCCTTCCTGCTCCTTGAACACGACCGAGGCGACGTTCGGCTGGCCCACAACCATGTCGATGATGCCGAAGTGAGTCTTCGGGAACTCCTTGGCGACCTTTTCAAGTGCCTGGGCTTGGCTGAAGCCGACCGCCAGGATGGGGTCGAAGCCCTTGGAGGCGAAGTTGCGCAGAGCCTGCTCGCGCTGGCTGTCGTTCTTGATCTCAAAATCCTGGAACTTGATGCCCGATTCCTTCTGGAAACGCACGGCGCCGTTGTAGACGCCTTCGTTGAAGGACTTGTCGTGCTTGCCGCCGAGATCATAGACGATGGCGGGTTTTACGCCCGCCGCCATTGCCGATCCGGCAAGGATCGTCGAAGCGGCCAGTGCGGCTAGTGTCAACTTCATCATGTAACTCTCCCAATTGCGCCAGCTGGTCAAACACAGGGGCTCATCCACGAAATGGGGTGAGCCGACGGCTCGCGCAGATACGCGCCCCGCGCCAGCGGTCTGCCCATCACACAACGACATCTGGCAGGAATTTGCAATCGGCTCGCGATGACGCTAGGGCGTCTCCTGTCTGGTGGCTAGGCGATATCCTGCAATCGCTCCATGACTGATCAGGCCAGCGAGCGCGGACTGAAGATCGAACCCAGCGTGCTTGGCCAGCGCCAATTCGGCGGCGACGCCCAATGGCTTGCCTACAGCGAGCGATTGCGTGAAGTTGTGGAAAACAGCGCCAATTTCGTGGGTCTCGACGTCCAGCGCGGGCCGCAGGATCAAAGCGAATTCGGGTGTGGCGGCAAGCGTCCCGCCCTTGGCGCCCTTATCGGACATGTGCATGCGCCAGATCGAGAGCACCGGAAAGTTCGAAGCCAGCAGGCCTAGCGACGGGTGCAGATCAAAATGCACAGTCGCGATCGCCTCGACGGGGATCGCGCTGAGTTTGTCAGCGCCGATTGGGCTGCAGTCAGTCGCGTGATAGGCCGTGTGCTGCAGCCACTCCAATTGCGCAACGTCGGCGAGATAAGGCACGTCGGCGGCCGGTTCGAAGTTGGCGACGAAAGCTGGAAACGTTTGTCCATAGAGCATCAGGATCGGCGAGCGCGGCGGATCCTGCGCCGTATACTCGGCGGCCATGGCGCGGAAAAATCCCTCGCCGACCAGCTGCCTCACGACGCCGAAGCGCGCCTCCAGCACGCCCAGTATGCCAGCCGCCACGTTGTTGCGATGCACGCTGAAGCGGCCGGCGCTTGACGCGACCGGCCCCGGCGTATCGGCATCCCGCAGCGCGGCAGCGAAGCGCTGTTGCAGCGCGGCGAACGGTGCGGTCACGCGTTGCTCCGCCGCGCCGTCATGATGCGTTCGGCCTTGGCGGCTTCGGCGGCGAGTTCGGACCATGCGGGCACTTTGCTGTCCCATTCGATCAGCGTCGGGATCGGGCCGGCGCGCTTGATGGCGAGTTTGTAGAGGCTCCAGACGTCGGCCAGCACGGGACGATCATGGGTGTCGATCAGCAGCGGCTTGCGCTCATCATCCGTGGTCGCCTCATATCCGGCCAGGTGCATCTCGCCGACATGCTCGACCGGGAAGGCCTCCAGATAGGCCACGGCATCGAAGTTATGATTGGCCGCCGAAACCTGCACATTGTTGACGTCCAGCAGCAGGCCGCAGTCTGTCTGTTTCACGACGCCGGCCAGGAAGTCCAACTCGCTCAGGGTGCTCTCGGCAAACCGGACATACGTGGACGGGTTTTCCAGCAGCATCCGTTGCCCAAGCGCCTGCTGCACCTGATCGACATGGTCGGCGACCTTGGCGAGTGTTTCGGCGGTGTAGGGCAACGGCAGCAGGTCATTGAGATAGGCCCCGTCGTGAGTCGACCACGCCAAATGCTCGGAAAACAGCCCGGGCCGGTAGCGGTCGATCAACTCGCGGAGGCGTTTCAGGTGCGCCAAATCAAGGTCGCCTGCCGATCCGATCGAGAGCCCGACGCCATGCAGCGAGATGGGGTATCGCTCGCGTATCGCTGACAGAAAATGATGCGGCGGTCCGCCCGCGCCCATAAAATTCTCGGCGTGGATTTCGAACCAGCCGATAGCGGGGCGGCCTTCCAAAATGTCGTGATAGTGCTCAGGCTTCAGGCCAACCCCGGCGCGGGCCGGGATTGGCGTGTTGGCAAAGCGAGCGGAAGGCGCTTCGCCGTCCATGGCGACCGTCTCCCGAACTGCGCAACTAACCCGTGATTTCCGTCAGCGAACCCTTGCGCTTCGCGACGGCGCCATCCGCGCTCTTCACATCCACGCTGATGCCGGTGCAAGTGCCGGTCTTGACCAGCTTCCAGGCTTGGCCTTCATAGTCGGCTTTCGAGGTGCCGGCGCAGGAATTGCCCGCATTGCTGGCGCAGTCGTTGGCGCCCTTGGCCGAGATGCCGTAGCACTTCTCGAAGTCGGCGTCGGCGGCCTGTGCGGCCTTTGGCGCCACGCCCATTGAAACTACGGCGGCGAATGCGCCAGCCAGCGCCAGTACGGTGGCGGCTTTCACAGATTTTTCCATCAGTCAGTCCCTTCGTTTGTCCAAGCGAACGCGGCACGCGCCGAGGCTCACCCGCCCCGTTGCTGGCGAATATACAACGGATTGCGGCGTCTGTGTGGGGTGATAACGCCGGTTTGATAGAGATTGAACGGCGCATGGGTCCTAGGGTTACGGCGCAGTTAGGGGCTGGACAGTTGCCGGCTTGCTGTGATCACGTTTCCTTTTGCGCACCATCTTGCCGGTCGCGGCGATTTCTGTCATCACAGATTAGGTAAGCCATGCTGTCCTTTATGGCCCACCCGGCGATGGTATTGATTTGCCCGCCGGGCTAGGCGCATGCGCGTGTTGCCGGGCTGACTCATTGCCGTCCAGGGGAAACGTCGTGGCCAACGATACGGGAAGTCGTCGTCTTTCAGCAGCTGAAGGCCTCATGCGGCTCGGCGCCGCGCAAGGGCTTTATGATCCACACCATGGGCATGATGCCTGCGGCGTCGGGTTCATCGCCAACCTGAAAGCCAAGAAATCCCACCAGACCGTCACCGACGGTCTCACCATGTTGGTCAACCTCACGCATCGCGGCGCGGTCGGGGCGGATCCGCTCGCGGGCGACGGCGCGGGTATGCTGACGCAGATCCCGCACGATCTGCTGAAAGCTGAGATGAAGGCGCGGAAGATCGCGCTGCCGGCGCCCGGCGATTACGGCGTGGGCCAACTGTTCATGCCGCGCGATGTCGTCATGCGGCGCTATTGCGAAGAGGTGATCGAGAAGGTCATTTCGCAAGAAGGCGCGTCTTGTCTCGGCTGGCGCGATGTGCCGGTCAACAGCAGCGGCCTGTCGGAAACGACGTTGGCGGCCGAACCGTTCCACCGCCAGGTGTTCATCGGCCGTAGCAAGAGCATCGCCGACGATACGGCTTTTGAGCGCCAGCTCTATGTGCTGCGCAAAGTCATCTCGAATGCGATCTACAATGATTATGACGGCAAGGACATCGGCTTCTACGCCGTCTCCATGTCGTGCCGCACCATCGTCTACAAGGGCATGTTCCTGGCCGATCAGCTCGGCCCTTACTTCAAGGACCTGACGGACAAGCGCTACACATCAGCGCTCGCGCTGATCCATCAGCGCTTTTCCACCAACACGTTTCCGTCGTGGAAGCTGGCGCATCCCTACCGCATGGTCGCGCACAACGGCGAGATCAACACTTTACGCGGTAACGTCAACTGGATGGCGGCGCGGCAGGCCTCGGTGTCGTCGACCCTTTACGGCAAGAGCATCGATAAGCTCTGGCCGATATCTTATGAGGGACAGTCGGACACGGCGTGTTTCGACAACGCGTTGGAATTCCTGATCCAAGGCGGCTACTCGCTTGCCCACGCCGCCATGATGCTGATCCCGGAAGCCTGGGCCGGCAACGAGCTGATGGATGCAAAGCGCA
>JANMVX010000128.1:0-2200 GCA_031393505.1 Hyphomicrobiaceae bacterium
CTGCTGACCTGGACCATGAACCGTCGGCCAGAGATCGGATTTGACTCCTATGACCGCTTGTTCCCAAGCCAGGACGCCAGGCCGAGCGGCGGGTTTGGCAATCTGATCGCTCTGCCATTGCAGCGCGCGGCGCGCGAACGCGGCAACAGTGTCTTCGTCGACGATACTCTGACACCCTATGAAGATCAGTGGTCGTTCCTTTCCGGCTTGCAACGCCTGTCGCCACCTGATGTCGTCCGCGCGATTGCCAAGATCGAGGCCGACATGCCCGGCGGCGCCACCGGTGTACGCCTGCCTGTCGATGACGAGAACTCCGACCAGCCTTGGAAGATGACTCCGTCGCGGCGGCGTCAGGGCGCATCGATCAAGGAGCCGATGCCCAAGGCGATCAAGATCATCCTTGCAGATCAGATCTACATTGATCGAACGCAAGTCCCGTCGTCGCTTGTCGCCGAACTGGTCCGGATCGCCGCTTTTCAAAATCCCGAGTTCTATCGCGCTCAGGCGATGCGGATGTCGACGTTTGGCAAGCCGCGCATCATCTCTTGTGCCGAACTACACTCCAATCATGTTGGGTTGCCACGCGGCTGTCGCGACGAGGCGTTGGATATGCTCCGAGGCCATCGCATCGAACCAATCTTGTTGGACGAGCGGCAGTCAGGAGTGACACTTGATTTGTCGTTCCTGGGCGCCCTGCACGACGTGCAATCGGCAGCCGTCGCGGTGCTCGAACCTCACGACTATGGCGTTCTGGCCGCCACGACAGCTTTCGGAAAGACCGTGGTGGCCGCCAAGATGATCGCATCGCGAGGTTGCAACACCCTGGTGCTGGTGCATCGCCGCCAGTTGGTCGAACAATGGCGTGAGCGTCTGAAAACCTTCCTGACCGTCAAGGAAGGCGATATCGGCACGATCGGCGGCGGGAAGCGGCGTCCGACCGGCCGCATCGACATTGCCTTGATTCAGAGCCTCGTGCGCAATGGCGAAGTGGACGACATCGTCGGCACCTACGGCCACCTCATCGTCGATGAATGTCACCACCTTTCGGCGGTGAGCTTTGAACTTGTCGCGCGCCGCAGCAAAGCGCGCTACGTGCTCGGACTGTCGGCGACTGTGGCGCGCATGGACGGCCATCATCCGATCATCTTCATGCAATGCGGGCCGGTGCGCTATCGGGTCGATGCCAAGGCTCAAGCGGCAACGCGCGCCTTCACGCATACGGTCAAACTGCGCGAGACGGGTTTCCGGCTCCCGCCAGAATTGGAGTTCGGCGGTCAGATCGAGATTTCTGCGGTGTACGAAGCGTTGGTGCGAAGTCCGAAGCGCAACGATCTCATTTTCGACGACGTATTGCGCAGCCTGCAGAATGGCCGGCGGCCAGTGGTGCTTACAGAACGGCGCGATCACCTCGACGTTCTACGTACCCGCTTTGAGAAATTCACGCGCCATCTGGTGGTTTTGTACGGTGGCATGAGCGCCGGCGAATGCCGCGAAGCCGAGGCCGCTCTGAAGCGACCCGATGCCGAAGAGCGTTTGCTGTTGGCGACCGGCCGCTATCTGGGCGAGGGCTTCGACGATGCCTCGCTCGATACATTGTTCCTGACCATGCCAATTTCGTGGAAGGGCACGCTCGCCCAGTATGTCGGCCGTCTGCATCGTGAGCATCACGCCAAGCGCGAGGTCATTGTATATGACTACGTCGATTTGAGCGTACCGATGCTGGCACGGATGGCGCTGAAGCGGCAGGCGGGGTATCGGAGTCTGGGGTATGAGTTTGCGAAATCTGATGAAGCGGCCAACCGCCGGCCGCACTCAAAATGATGGGCGGACGCCGCTTGCGATTTGATCTGCTGCCGCATTTGTGAAGGCTGCGCAATTCTGTGGAATGCCTGCAGTGCCTGCCAAGGGGCTTGCCAAAGACTGAGTTTGATCAGGGCGAACGGCGCAAGGGGGAATGGAACAGTGTCGAGTGATTCGAATCTGCCTGGGGCGGGAGCATTTGTCCGCTTGCGCAATCGCCATTGGCTTGTCGAGCAAACCGAAGTCGCGCCCTTTAAGACGACCCGGTTGACGTGCATTGATGACGATGCCGTTGGCGAAGGATTGTCCGTTGTGGCCGATGCCGAGGTTGGTGCCGTGGACACCTCGGCCAAGATCTGGACGGAGGTCAACGGCTCGTCGACCGACGATCCATCCGCCT
>JANMVX010000135.1:0-12212 GCA_031393505.1 Hyphomicrobiaceae bacterium
CCCACGGCAGCCCTTCGAGCAGCGCCGACAATTGCGCCGCCGTCAGCCGCAGCATGCCGTCTTCGATGGGCGGCCAGCGGAACTGGCCGTTCTCCAGACGCTTGGTCATGAGGCAGATGCCAGTACCGTCCCACCACAACAACTTTACCCGGTCCATGCGCTTGGAGCGGAACACATAAACCGCCCCACAGAACGGATCGGCGGCGAGCGCCTGTTGAACCAGCGCCGCCAAATCGTCAGCCTGCTTCCTGAAGTCGACCGGCCGTGTCGCCACCAGCACCTGGATCTCGGCGCCCGCCAGAATCATGACGACCTCCTGACGGCGCGCAACACGGCGGCGATGTGCTGGGCATCGACCTGGCCGCCGACACGCACGACCGCGTCCCCGACCACGATCTCGATCGTACCCGGCAGGGTCGTGGCGCCCGGCGCCGCTGGTGCAGATGCGGGCTGCGCGCCGACCACGACCGGCGCGAACAACGGCTCGGGGGCTTGGGTGGCGCTCGGCCCTATCGGCTGGCTGGTGCTGCGGTCCAGCCTCGGGCGGCCACGTCTCGGCTGCCGTTGCGGCGCCAGCGCGGACGGCACGGGCAGAGACGGCCGCCCCGACGCACCGGCACTCCCGCTATTGGGCACCTGCGCCTGATGCCGCCAGCCGAACAGCTGCTGCGGGGTCAAGCCATTGCGCCGCGCCACCTCCGAGATATTGGCGCCAGGCTCAAAACTCTCCAGCAGAATGCGCGCCTTGACGTCCGGTGCCCATCGCCGCCGCCGTCCCGTGCCTGTGATCAGCTCGATGCGCCGCACATCCACGGCCGCATCGTGGAGGCCGTCCGGCTTGCGTTCAAGCTTATGGTCAAACGTATGGTCAAATCGATCGCTCATGGCTTGGTATTAAGTCACCAGCAGAGACGGTCCGGAATGTGGGGGCGGGGCACCGCTTACGCACCAGCGCGGCCCGGTTCTCGTGCACGAGCCGTCGAACCGGCTCCTGGCAGTCGCATCGCGGCAGATGCTCGGCCAGATACCGAGCCACCGCGTCCTCATCGAGCCGCCGCAGGTTGAGCCGCCTCCGGCGCATCCAGTGGGCGAAGTGCGCGATGCAGCAAAGATAGGTGCGCCGGGTGCCTACCGCGTAGCCGCGAGACTTCAGGTGCGCCCAGTACCCGGCAACGTGCGTCTCGAGAACGCTCTGCTTCAGCCACGCGTGCGTGTGCGGCTGCAATGGCAAACGGTCATCCATCATGATCTTCCCTCACGTGATTGGTCACGCGCGGAAGATCGCGAGAATTATGCGCAGGTCGATCCGTGCAACGCAGGCGAATCCGCACAGGCAGCGTCGCAACTGCGCATAATCCGCAACTGCACATTACGTTATGTGGTGCACCGCATAACAGGAAGGTCACCAATGGCTTCCGGTCGGCCTGGGGTGCGGCGACCTACGCCGACATCCGCTCGATTGTGGCAACCGGCCAACTCGCTGGCCGGAGCCCCCTCGCCGCCATCCGCCAAGCCCTCAACGCCGGCGTCGCTGCCGCCGCGTGATCAGGCCCCATGGGGTGAGCAGTTACAATTCAGCACTGATCTCGCTTTAGGCAGAAAAGCTGGCGTCCGACAACGTCAAAATCAAAGCCTATCTTAGCTGTGCCAGTTCGCTCTGTGCTCGTGCAATGAGAGCCGCCGGCTTGCTGTTGGTATAGACCAAGCCCAACTGATCGAGATCCGCACGCACCTGCTGGATGACAGTTGTATCCGCGCCGTTGGCAATTGGCTTACCGGAGTATTTCTTGTATGTCTGCAAAGCGATGTCGAAATCACCACGAAGTAGGCTGACATGCGCAGAGTTTATGTCGACGTTCTGGGTGCTGTTGTAGAATTCCTTTGCCCGCTTGATGACGTCCAGCGCCTTGGTAAAATTGTCGTCGGCAGCCCCCCCATCGTCAGGCAGCATGAGATATGTAAAGGCCAGATCGCTCAGAATCATGGAGTAGTTGTTGTCGGTGGTCGGGTCGACGCTGCGCCGGTCATGCAGTTCGTCCTCGGCCTTCAAAAATGCCGTTAGCGCCTTGTGATAGCGCTCGGACAGCGTCCCTTGGCCGTGTAGGATCTGCGCCCGTGCGTAGGCGCTGCTGATGGAGGCCTTGTAGATCGCTAGATTGTTCATCAGGTCTCTTGGCTTGTCCTGGTAGAGCTTCTCGATATCGTCCCACTTCTTGGTTCGCTCTTCCACGAATTTTTGTACTTCGTACAACTCAGCGTCGATGCCCAAGAACTCGCGCCGTTCCCCGAGGATGTCGATAACTTTGCTGATATCGCTGGAGACGTGGCAGGCGCAGTCCTGGAGCGGATCAATCCCCAGCACGGTAATTCTCAGGTCGATAGCGCAACGGATGAACTCCTGGGCGCGCCAATACAAATCATCCTCGGTATCGAGCTTCGAATCGTCTTGAGCATTGCTTGCGGCCGGGTCCGCGGGCGTGGTCGTGGACTTCTTGTCGAGCGCTGCGGCCTTTGCCCTGATGTCCGTAGACTTGGTCATGCTGGCATCCGGCGTCTCGCTCTCCCTGGCCGTTATGGCCCGGATGCTGTCTGAACAGGCGGCGCTGCCGCCACTGATGTTGCTGCGATCACGCTGGTCATCGAAATTTTTGCTGTATTTCTTCATCAGCCTGCGATGGGCAAAGGCCTGATCGTTGCCCTTGGGAAAATTGATGGCCTCAAGATAACTTTCCGCCTGGTCCTTGTAGTCGTGCATCAATGCCAGAGTGTAATCGCCGAAATCTTCGTGAACGATGGCGGCAAGAACGCGCACATCGAGATCGGTCGGAAAACTCGCCATCAACCGGTTGGCCGCCGCGACTGCGCCGTGCCAAGCGCGGGTCGCGGCATCGTTCTCGCCCAACAAGGCATGGAAATCGGCGGATTCAATCAGCACCTTCACCTCAAGTTTGCGCGCTTCCAGCGGCAGCGGACCATAGCTGGCAAGGTCGCTGATCCTGGTCTGAGACTTGATGAGCGCCTCATTGGCGCTGCGCGCGTCCTCATTGCCACGGGTTCGATCAACCCCCCTATTGGCAAGCTTCGGATTGAGACGGGTCCGGGCGCTTTGGATGAGATATTTCGCCTGCTGGTACTCGCCCTTGGCGAGCCTTTGATAGTCTTCCGGGGTTGCCGCCGAGCCGGCGACCAGGGACAAGATCAGCTCGTTGTGGCTAGCAACGATCTCAGACAAGAGTTTATTGTAGCGGTCCGAAAAGCCTATCCCGGACTCCCGGTCAAAATAGTGCACGTCGTCTGCGAGGCGATAACGCTCGAAGACGCCTTGCAGCCGATCGGCTATGATCATCATCTCGGAGGCTTGGTTGCGGGCGCGTTTGCGGCGCAATTGCATGACGCCAGCCTTGCTATTGAGGGATGCGGCTACTGCCGAGTTGATCCGCTCGATGATCTCGCCGCCGATCAAAGCATCGCCTTTGGCAGAGGTCTCATCCTTTGGCAGCTGTGACAGCGCCCAATCGAGGTAGGTCACGCCCAGGACACCCCAGGTTCTGATCTCATCTTCGTTCTCGACATTGATCACGGGTCCGAGCGTGGACTTGATCTGGTCGAGCGTTGCGATGGCCTTGGCGTGGGCCCCATCCTTCAAGGCAGTCTCGGCGTCCTTGAGCAGGGCAACATTGGTCGCATTGCCCACCGACGACGCCTGTTCGGCCTGCTGGTGAATGCCGTCCCATTCAGATCGCAATTCTCGCGATGTGTAGGCCGTCGCGGAATCGATGCTCTTGCTCATGCTCTTGGCCTTCGTGTAAATCTCCTTCAGTCGAGCCAAACTGGCTGAATCGAGTTCTACGCCGTAATATGTCTTGAGGCGCTTAATCTCGCTGGCGATTGGATCGTAGCCGGCCCGCTCGGGTACGAGATAGACATTGAAAAGCCGTGCTCCAGGCAGGATCCGCGACTGGCCTTCGACCGAGACAAGCAGCGGCGCCAATTCGCGCCGGTGTCGTTCCAACTCTGTGGCCTGGGCGGCCGATCCTCGATCAGGAACAAGCGGACCGCCGGGCGTGAGGTACCACTCGCGCAGCCGGTTGACGGCGGCGGTCGAGCCTTGCTGGGCGGCCGCGAGATACTTGGCCTGCGCGCCCTGAATATCTGGCAGGCGCTCAAGCACACGGCCCTGGCCAGCCAGAATGTCACCATAAGCGGTCTGGAATTCGATATTGTCGGGATCGTCCTCGCGAGCCGTCTTAACAATGCTTTCAATGCGATCCAGGAGTTTGCGGGCAGGGCTGTCGAAGCCGATCTGTTCGACATCCACCGTGCTGAGAAAGCGCACTGAATAACCGTCGAAGTAGCGATAGAGCGCTAGCTCATCCTCGCTCGTGGTCTGGGTCGCGGCATCGGTCGATGCTGCTGCTACCATGGCGTCGATCACATGATGACCGTGCGCCGTCTGATTGAGGCTGAGAAAGCTCTTGATGGCATCAGGCTCGTTCCTGGTGCCGTGGTAAGCTTGGCCAGCCCAATATTGACAGGTTAGGACCGCCAAGATGTAGCCATCGTCGGTCGCGCCGTCGATCTTGAGCAGATCCTTGATCGTCGTCCATTGTTCCACGATGCGGACCTGCTGATCGGCGCGGAACAAAACCGCATAAAGGTCACGAGCAGTGAGGGCCAAGGCCATGCGCCGAACGCTGACCTCCCCGGCGTTGTTGGAGAGGTCGAGCTTTGCCAGCCGGTTGGCGAGGAAGGCGGCCCTCTTCTCCAGAAGATCGGTGTACACATCCTCGGGCAGAAGGCTGCGCGAAGCCTCCTGCTCGCGGGCATAGTCGCCGCCGATAAGGCCAGACATGCCGATGTAAAGCTCCTTGAGATCGAGATTGTCTGGGTTGTGAGCGATCAGCCTCTCCAGCTCCGCGCGGCCCTTAACAAGGAGGTCGAGAGCGGTGGCTGTTGCCTTGGCTGCGGCTTGAGCGGCCGCGCCAGACGCAACCGGGACAGCGGCGGTCGCGGCGGCCGTCGCCTTTTCCGGCAGCAGTTGGATATGGCCGGCGCTCATCCAAACCAGCGCGTCGATGGTCTGGCGTTCGATATCCTTGGCGTCCGCCCCCGTCTCCGCGCCCGCCTTGCCAAACGCGGTCGCCAGCGACTTGATGACCGCCAAAGCGTCGGTCACATTGCCGTCAGCCGCCAACGCCTCGGCCCGGATTTGCTGGCAATGGGCCGCCGCCACCGCAGCGTCCCGGGTATCGGCGGCGGCGACCGCCGTTGCGCCGCCAAGGCTGCTTTGGTCCTGGCAGGGCGTAACCAGCGCCAGCGCCTGCCCCAGCCATTTGGTTCGGTCGGCTTCGGCAGCGCCGGGTGCAACAGCGGCTAGAAGCAGCCGCCGGCCAGCAAACGCCCGGGCGCGGGCGCCCAACAAGCCAAGGTCACGCGCAACCTCGGGTTCGCTTGACCCGGCCGCTGCGGAGGCAGCCTCGTTGGCCACCTGCAATCCCGCTGCGACCTGGTCAAGAACGGTGTCCGGTTTCTGGCCAAAGGCCTGCATGGCGCTGAGCAAGCTGAGCCTGGAAAGCCTCAGCCAGCATTCGGACGATTGCGGCTCGGTACAGATGTGCTGCAGTTGCGTTCTGGCGGACGCCACCGCCACCCCCGCGCTCTGCCAGCTGCCGGACTTAAGCGCCGTTTCGGCAGTCAGAAGTTCGGCATCGATGACCGTCAGTTCCTGTACGATCCGCAGCGCGCCGTCACTGTCGTAGATCGCCTTCAGCTTATCGCTGGTGCTGGCGAGGGTTTGCTTGGCTTGGCTCAGAACCTTCGCCACCGCTTCGGGCGGCACGCCATCGGTCCGGCCAAGCGTTGTGGCGACGCCATTGACGATGCTGCTGGAGGCGTGCACTGCGTCCTTCAGTCCAAGCCTGGCGTCGTCGCGCGCCGCTCCGGCCTGACGGCCCAACCACCACATGAGGCCAGTTGAGGAGAGCAACACAAAGGCGATCACGGCAAGGCTGTACCACATCACGTTGGTGCGAAAACGCAGACGCCGGTCTGCGGCTAGGTTGGCGTCGGCCAACTTCTTTTGGTGGCCGGCGGAGGCGTCGAGAAAGGCTTCGACATGGGGATAACCGCTCAACAGATAGGGTTTGGTGGCGCGCAGCCGGGCAGCCTCAGCAACACCGGCTTCGCGCAGTAAGAATTTATCGCCTATGATGTGTTTGCCGGTCTCGACGTCGGCCCCTTGCGCCGCCCATTCGCTGGCGTCATCATCCAGCCGGTCGCGAAACAGCAGGTCGCGCCGCTCCTCATCAATCCAACGCTTGAGCCGATCCCATTCGCGCAACAGGGCTTCGTGCGTCAGCTCGGCGCTGTTCTCGTTCACCACCAACAGCCGCTCATCGGCGAGCCGGTTGACCAGCGTATGCTCAGTTGCCGGCAGGGCTGCCAGATCCGTCAGTGGACGCCGCGAATCCATCGCATGGCGGCCGACCCGCACCAGCCTGCCCACCAGCAAGGTGCGCAACAGCGCCTGTTGCGGCGCCTCGAGACCGGCAAAGACTTCCTCCGCATGCAGCGCGATCGCACCTTGCACACCACCAACATTCTGGTACTGCGCGCCTGTCAGCATGCGGCTGCCGGCGGCACGCGACAACCGCCAGAGCTGATCGAGCAGGAACTCCAACAGGGGCAGGGCGTCGGCCCCGCCACGCATGTCGCCGAGGATGGTTCGCAGCAGGCCCTCCTCGAACCTTAAGCCGGCCTTTGCCGCCGGCTGCTCGATGGCGCGGCGCAGCGAGTCGGGTTGCATTGGCCCGATGTTCAACTGGCTGTCGCGGAACAGCCGGCTCAATTCCGGCGCCGCAAGCAGCTGCTGATACTGGTCCGCGCGGAACGAACCCAAGACATGGATTGGAAAGGAGGTCGATGTAGCAGCCGTGAATAGCTGCTCGGCAAAGCTATGACGGGTCGCCTCGTCGTCCGAGAGCGTGAACAGCTCCTCCAGTTGGTCGATGACAATCAAAATCCGCGTCGGGGCGGCGCGGCCGGCTTGCGGCAGGCGCGACACCTGTTCGGCGATCAAATTGGCGATTAAGCCGCGCGACCCGGCCGCCGGCGACGTGAGCGCCTGGCGCAGACGCAAGGCCTCGACTTCGGCCTCGACCGGGCTGCTGGCGCCATTGAGTGCGACAGTGACCGCCCGCGCCAAGCTGAGGAGCGGATCGGCCTGTGGGCGCAGGGTCAGAACCGACCAGACATCGCGACTAATTTCGCGCCGCAACATGGGTAGAAGGCCAGCACTGACGATCGACGACTTGCCACTGCCCGACGCCCCCACCAGCAGCACGGCGCGGCGCGACTGAACCACATCGGCCAGATCCTTGGTCTCAGCCTCGCGCCCAAAAAAGTAGGGCGCATCATCCTCGCGGAAAGACTGCAGGCCGCGAAACGGATTGCGATTGAGCCGTGCCTCCTCAACGCGTGCGACGACGCTCAACGGGCGCTCACCGCGCACTGCTGCGGCCAGTTCGTCGATGGAAACGCTAGAACGGTCGCTAATGTCAACCCAGGTGAAGCGCTCAAGCTCGCCCAGCGGCGAACGCTCGAGATCGTGCCCTGGAAGCAGCACCGGAATGATGCCTGTACCCTGCTCAGCGGTGAGCTTGGCAATCGCTCGGTTGATTTCCCAACGCTGCATATCGCCCAGGCCATGCGCGCCCACGAACACCAGAATGTTGCGCGAAGCCGCAATGGCTTGCTCGATTTCCGTCCGCCAATCGCGCCCGGGCACCAGGTTCATCTGATCGCGAAATGTTGTGATTTGGCTGCGTTCGAGCGCATCCAACACCATCAGCACATCGACCCGGTCTCTTCGATTGTAGCTTGCGAACGCATCGAACCGCACGGCCGGCCTCCCTGGCGCTGATTGTCGAACGCTATCCACCAGACTTGCCACATTGGCGACCGGCTGTGAAGTGCGCGGCAGCACAAGCTCCGGAATGCATGCAATATCAGGGATTTATTTCGCACACACAACCTTCCTCGCGCGACAGCATCTTATCTTTGCGCGAACCGGATTTCGACGCGAGCGATTGGCATCAAGAAATACTTTTCATTGTTGCGGAATTGTTTTATACTTGTCTCGGACAGAAGCGGCTCATACCCCGCGACGCGGGCATCGCAGCACTCCGCAGCCGAACCACAAGGGGCTGCCGTTTTACTTCGACACTGTGCGATGGATTTGGCTGTTTCGGTGCCAAAGGACCACAGGCTTGCGGCGGTCCAGATTGCAAGATTGGATGCGTGCGCGAGGCTTAGCTCTGCGCCTGAGGTTCTCTGTTTCTCTAAGAAGTAATGCGGCCATCCGGGCCCCGGCAGCAAGTTTGACTATGTAGATGGTGTGACAGTGGGGAGATTGAAATGATCCTTCGCTCAGGACTCAGGTCTGCTATTTTCGGTCTTGGTTTGGGACTGGCCACAAGCGCCCCGGCCGATGACATCGTCAGCGCGGAAGACATTCAGAGGGCCTTGTCGGGAGTTGCGCCCGCCAACGCCACTGCGGACGTTTCGGGCACGACGACCCGATCTTTGGCGACGCGTGGCATCAACGGCATCACACCGTCCAACGCCCCTGCCAGCCTCGCGGCGGGCGCGGTGTCGCTCAACACCATCACCTTCGCCACCAATTCGGCCGAACTTACCGACCAAGGGGTAAAGCAGGTCGACCAGGTTGCGGTTGCCGTCAACAGCCTGCGGTCCCGCAGCCTGAAGGCCAACACCGCCTATCTCGTGGTCGGCCATACCGACCGCCAAGGCGAACCAGTCTACAACCTCTCTCTTTCGGTGCGTCGCGCTCAGTCGGTTGTAACGCGCCTCGTGCAATCGGGCGTGCAGGCTTCGGAGATTCAGTATGCCGGGGTCGGCCAGCAGTTCCTCGCCTTTCCCGAAGATCCGACCGACAGCGAGCGCAATCGCCGGGTCGAAGTAATCAACTGCAAGATCAACCGCGCTGAATGCGAAAAGGTTGCCAACAGGATCAAACTGTAGCGGGTATCACCATGCGATCGATCAACAGCTTGCAGCGTCTGGCTGTGGCATTGGTATTGGCCTTGCTCGCGAGCGCCTCGGCGCAATCAGCGCATGCCGAACGGCGGGTGGCGCTGGTGCTGGGTAATGGTGCCTATGTCAACGCCCCACAATTGCCAAATCCGCCTAACGACGCGCGCGCCATCGCGACCCGACTTCATGACCTCGGCTTCGAAGTCGTCGAAGGCTACGACTTGACGAACGAAAATCTGATCAGGGCCCTGAACGATTTCTCGCGCAAGCTGTCGGGAGCCGATGTCGGGCTGTTCTTCTATGCCGGCCACGGCCTCCAAGTGAATGGCGAGAACTTCATCGTCCCCGTCGACGCCAAACTGGAACAGCTGGCGGATCTCGATTTCCAGACCGTCAAGGTGGCCCGCATCCTCGACCAGCTCGAGGGCGTGCCGGTCAAACTGGTGCTTCTTGATGCGTGTCGCGACAATCCGTTGGCGGAGGCTCTCAGCCGAAGCATGAAAGGCAAGACGCGTTCGCTGACGACTGGAACCGGCCTGGCTGAGATCAAGACCAAGGTGGCCGGCACGGTGATAGCGTTCGCCACCTCGCCGGGCGATGTCGCGTTGGACGGCAAGTCGACCAACAGTCCATTCACGACGGCATTGCTGGAAAATGTCAGTGTGCCCAATACCGACATAGAAATCATGATGAAGCGCGTGAAGGCGCGCGTCGCGGCGTTGACCGATAACAAGCAGGTGCCTTGGACATCGAGTTCGCTGAATGCTGAATTTCAGATGGTTCCAGAAACAGCAGCGGCTGCGGCCGATCAGGCCGGGCAGCAAAAGGTGGCGTCTATCGCCCCCAAGGCAGGGCAAGGCGTGAATGGCGGCGCGGCAGCAAAATCGGACGCAGATGCCAGCACACTGCTGCAAGTCGAACTCGCGATCTGGCAATCGTCCGAAAAAGACAATTCGGAGACGGCCTATCAGAATTATCTTAACCGTTACCCGAACGGTCAGTTCGCGGACCTCGCGCACAAGAGGCTGGCGGCCATTCAGCTCGCCACGCCACCCAAACTCGCTCCGGCTCCGGACTCGGTAAAGAACTTCATCGCCGACAAACTGACCGAAGAGGAGCTGAAGTTGACTTCTGGGCAGTATGGCGAGGTCCAGGCGATGCTGTCCCTGCTTGGCTATTCAACGCGCAGCCTCGATGGCCAGTTTGCCAATGCCTCGCGCCGTGCGCTGATGCAATGGCAAGCCGCTATTGGCCTAAGACCCACGCGCTTTCTCAATCAGCAGCAGCTCGACCTGCTGAAGGCCGCCGGCAGCGACCGGCTGCGCAGCTGGCAGGACCAGGGCCGTCCTGCGATCGGTGTGGCGGCCTTAACAACGGTCACGCCCGATCAAACCGGTGTTCCGGCCAACACCACTCGCATCGCTCCGGCCGCCACTGTTGCGCCAGCCCCAGTTGTCAAGCGCGCAAGACAGGCTCATGCGTCCGTTCCCCGCGCCTCTGGTGGAGGCGGCGGCGGCCAAGGTCCCAAGGGCATCATCGGACTCGGCAAGGTGCTCAAATCGGTTGGCGGCGGATTATTACCGGGCTTTTGAACCCAGACCGAGTTCCAAGCCGACGTGTGCTGGCGTTCAGGCCAATGACAGATTTTCGATTACGGTTGTTGTGGCAGGTAGAATTGCCACCTTGTTGCTGCGTCTGTTGGTAACTGCTCATCCCCTGATGGACGTGCCGTGCGACGCCCTGACACGGTCGCGCTGGGTTGATCCAGGTTCTAGGGGCTGATTGAACTGAACCGCTACCGCGGAGGGTGCTCGCGGTGAGGGGTGCCTGTCTGTCAGGATGTGGATGTTGGAAGCCAACATCCCTCTGACAGGAGCACCCCATGAGTAAGCGTAACGCAGCCCGCCCGATCACGCCACTGCGGCAGCGGATGATCGAGGACATGACGATCCGCAATCTGTCGCCCACGACCCAGGCGTCCTACGTGCACTGGGTCAAGTCGTTCGCGCGGCACATCGGCCGCTCGCCGGATCGGGCGGGAAGCGCGCTGCAGCGCCTTTCAACTGTATCTGGTCCGTCGCAAGATTGCGTGGGCGACGCTGAACCAAGCCGTCTCTGGCTTGCGGTTCTTTTTCGGCATTGCGCTCGGTCGAACCGATTTGCCGGTGCGCATTCCCTACGCGCGCAGGGCCAAGTCTCTGCCCGTCATGCTCGCCGCCGATGAGGTTGGGCGCCTGCTGGAGGCGGTCGATGACCTCACCTGCCGGGTCGCGCTGGCGACCGGCTATGCGACCGGGTTGCGCACGAGTGAGGTGGTCGCGATCCGGATCGAGCATATCGAGACCACGCGCGAGTTGATCCGGGTCGAGGTGTCAAAGGCTGTTTGAATCTTACCCGGGTTTGCCGGTGTTGGCGACTTGAACCTGACCCACCCGTTGCCGCAGCTGTTGTTCCCGCGCGCGGGAACAACATCTGCGGTCAGACCTTTTCTTCCACTGGCTCCTTGGCCTTGGCCGGCTTGGCCAGCACGCCGGCGCGGCGCTTGTCCTTGAGCCGGTAGCTCTCGCCGGCGATCTGCACCATCGTGGCGTGGTGCAAGATGCGGTCGAGCATTGCGGCGGTGAGCACGGCGTCGCCTGCGAAAGCCTCGTCCCAGCTGCCGAAGGCCAGGTTCGAGGTCAGGATCAGCGAACCCTTTTCGTAGCGCTTGGCGACGGCCTGGAAGAACAGGTTGGCTTGCGCGCGGCCGAACGGCAGATAGCCGATCTCGTCGACGATCCGCAGTTTCGGCGCCGCCACCGCACGCTGTAAAACCTCCTTCATGCGGCCCTGGCGCTGCGCCGCTTCCAGCGCGATGACCAGATCGGCCGCCGTCGTGAAGCGCACCTTCCAGCCCTTGTGCGCGGCGGCCAGGCCAAGCGCGATGGCCAGATGCCTCTTGCCGGTTCCGGGCGGACCAGCCTCATGATGCCCGGTGTCCGGGTTTTGAGGTGCAGATCCTCTACCCATTTCATCCACGAAGCGGTCACACGGTGGGCGTTCTCGGCCGCAAGGAACACTGCGGCGAGCTGCATTTCATAGTCCGGCAGCCGGACGGCACACTGATGCTGTTGCCAGCATGGATGGCCGATCCGAGCGCCGCTGCCGTTCGACTCATA
>JANMVX010000139.1:0-2566 GCA_031393505.1 Hyphomicrobiaceae bacterium
AGGAGACTTCTCATGCCCCAGCGTCCATCCACAGCCGGCCGATTCAGGCTCGACATCGACGGTGCTGCCGTCACTTTGCTGAAGCAGTTCAGTGGCCTGGGTGCCGAAGCCGATATCGCGCAGTCCGACACTGGCCCCGACCGCCCGCCGAAGAAGCATGTGGCGAATGTCAAATGGACGCCCGGCCGTGCGAAAGTCGGCATCGCGATGGGCAAGGGGCTTTACGGTTGGCTCAAGGCCGCCTTGGGCGGCGGCGACAGCAGCGCCAGGAACGGCGTCTTCAAAGTCGCTGATTTCGACAACAAGGTGAAATGGCTGCGCACCTTTTCCAACGCCCTGATCACCGAGTTCACCGTTCCCAAGCTCGACGGCGCCAGCAAGGACGCCGGCTTCTTCGATGTCGCGTTCGAGGCCGAGCATGTCAGCTGGGAGGCGGGCACCGGTGAAGACATCGGCGTCAAGATCATCCCAAAGACGGCGGCTTGGCTGAGTGCGAATTTCAAGGTCACGATCGGCGACCTGCCCTGCGCGCGCGTGGTCTCGGTGGACGCCTTCACCTGGCGCTGCGCGCTGGCCTCAGGGGCTGGCAGCGGCGATGCGCACGGCGTGGGCACCTTGCAAGCCGCAAGCGCCAGCGTGCCCGACATCAAGCTCAGTATTTCCAGCGCGGACTACGCCGCCTGGGCTGATGCCGCGAAGAAGTGGTTCTTCAAGGGCGCGAGCCTTGAAGCCAACGAGATGAAAGGCCGGATCAGCCTGCTCAGCCCGACCTTGAAGGACGAGGACGAGTTGGCCAGCATCGAGCTCGTCAACGTCGGTTTCAAATGCTTCGCCCATGCGGATGCGCTGCTCAACAGCGAACAAATTCCGCATTTCACGGTCGTGCTCTACGTCGAGGAAATGATGTTGAACATCAAGGCGCTGGACGGCTGAGTAGACTGGCTCAATCGCCCGTGGCCATGGGTGCGCCGGCCGGCGTCGGGATCATGAGGACTTTGTCAAGGTCAGCCACCTGCAGGCCGGCGTCTGCGGCTCAACTCAAATGTTAGGTGCCGCCATGTAACACTCAGCTCGCAGACCCAATTGTTCTCTTATATTTCTGAGAGAAACGCATGAAACTCATCCTGCTGATTGCTGTGTTTTGGATTCAGCTTATGTCATTGGCGACCGCGCAGGTCACGAATCCCTATGACGGAACTTGGCGAGGTACGAGACCGGGTTTTCCGGACGCGGAACTCTATCTGAACGGGGACTTGGGGACTTGGAAGGTCTTCTACCGAGGAGCGCCGGCTCACAACGACGCATGTGTTGTACGCACGAGGCCAGTAGTAGTGCAAAGCACATCCGCCGACAAGCTGGTCTTTCTCATCAACGGCTCAGCGATGTTATCTGGCTGTCCCGACCTTCAGGTAACGCTGAAGTTGGTTGACTCCAACACGCTCGAGGGAAGGGTCGAAGGTAACACTATGAATATCACGTTTATTCGTAAGTAGAGAGAGCGGCGCCTAACCCTTCCATCGAGCGGATAGCTTCCGGGCTACGCCCTACAGCAGCCGCTCATGTCAAACGTTTGGGCTCAAGGACGAAGCACCAGCGCCACCGTCTGCGCCGCCAGTTCATCCAGGCTCACGCACGTGGCCGAGCGTGGCTTGGCGCGTGGTTTGATGCAATACCAGGTGGCAGAAAAATTGATCGCGCCGAGGATCATCAAGCGTGCCAGCTTGGCGTCGGTGCGCAGCTTGCCCTGTGCATACAACTCCTCAAGCGTGTGCTGCCAGATGGCGTCGTAGCGGTCTTTCAGTTCGATGATGCGGCGCTTGTACTGGGCCGGCAACGAGCGCCAGTCGTAGAGCATCACCGGGATGAAATCGCTGCCCGTGTCGTGCAGGATGCCGTAGTGGGTGCGCACCAGTTTCTCGAAGCGCGCGGTGGCCGTCAGCGTCGTGTCGGCCAGTGCGAGGTGGGTCCGATCCAGGCCGAGCCGCAGGCCTTCTTCCATCACCGCCATCAACAGCTCGTGCTTGTTCGCAAAGTGATAGAACGGGCTTCCGGAACGCATGCCCACGGCGTGCGCGATGTCTCGAACCGTGGTCGCATCGAAGCCCTTCTCGCGGAACAGCCGGGCCGCCGCGCGGACCAGTTCGGCGCGGCGGTTGCCGACCGGATCGGGCGGCAGCAGCTCGGCTTTCATCGCGGTCCGCGCTTTCGGTTTGCAGCTGAAGGCGCTGGCGCCGCGCGCTTGCCGGCCACGTCACCCGACCAGCGCGAGCGCGCTCCACCGGCGACCTCGGGGGGCGGCGCCATGTGGGCCTCGCCGGTGTCGCCGGCCGCCATCTCCGGCAGGGGCCGGCCCGAATCACGCCATTCCACGGCGGCCTGGAAGCCGAAGGTTTCGGCATAGCGCTTGAACCACAGGCCCTCGGGTGAATGGCGGGTGATGCCGTCGAAGACGGTCGCGAACATCTGCGTCTGCTCCAGGCCCATCGCATCGACGGCCTGGTTGATGCTGAGCTTGTGCATCATCAGTTGATTGCGCGGCACGCCGGCAATGCGCTCGGCGAGTTGC
>JANMVX010000163.1:0-5161 GCA_031393505.1 Hyphomicrobiaceae bacterium
CGACTTCATGACCGCCGACTCGGCCGAGCTGCCGTACGCGCTGCTGAAGAAGGTGTCGAGCCGCATCATCAACGAGGTGCGCGGCATCAACCGCGTGACCTACGACGTGAGCAGCAAACCGCCGGCAACGATCGAGTGGGAGTGACTTGGCAGCCGGTCGGCGGTTGTCGGGGACGGTCACATTGCGCCAGACCGATTGACAGCGATTGCATCTACAAACGCCCGGATGCGTATTTTACGAAGAACGTCCGGCGCGGCGCTGGAAACGGCGCGTCTACGGGCGGCCGCAGCTGTCACTCGACGGCTGGGTCGGCCTGTAGGCCCGACTATGAGTTCGTACCTGGGCTCGTCTATGCGCGCCGAACCAACCGATAAGGCCAAGCCCCGCGAACATTAGCGCCGCAGTGCCGGGCTCGGGCACTGATACGGCGAAGATGTTGTCAATGCCCCAATCCTGCCCGCCCTGCGCCTGGAAATCCATGAAGCTAATGTCGGAAAAGTCGAATTTTGTCACGCCAGGAGGAACCCCCCTGAATCGCATCGGCGAACATGAAGTCCCAGTCGAACGGTACGGCACTTCCCGGCACGTTGTAGCCAATCTGCAGGTAGGGGCTAACGCCGTTATACATCGTGAGATTAAAGTTGATCTGATTGAACGGGCTGTTGTTGTGTGTGAAGTGGATCCGTATCCGGTCTTCGTTAGATAGGTCAAGCGCCAACGGTGCATCCCCATTCGGGGTCTTGCCATAGATAAGGTTTATGCGGTGCGAGATGCCAGGGCCGCTTTGAACTTCAAACGCACCTGCCGGCGTCACCGCCACGGTTGTTGGTCGGGCTTCGCCGATGCTGTCGAAAGTCTCGACGGCCACTGCGCGTGAACCACCGACCATGCTGCCACTTTGGAAACCGACCCACGGCAAGTTGCCGGCGACGCCGAGCGTCTCCGTGAAAACGCCGGTTGAGAAATCGTCAATCGCGACATCTGCCAGGGCAGGCGTGTGCGCTAGGGCGAGCAATAGAGTCGGCAGCACGAGCCACCAGCGGGCAGAGTCGGCATGAGGGCGTACGATGATCGAGGCGAAACGGTAGTCGGGTGCTTTGAGGACGGTCATCAAAAACTCCTGTTGACAGATCGGGATCGTCGGTGGTCGCCGCCAACACGGCGTTCCGATCATGTCAAGCTTATTGAGCCAGGACGCGAAAGCGTTTATGTGCTTTCCCTAAAACTGTGGACGAGATGTCCCGCCGTCTCGAACAGCGAAGTACTGCATCCTCGTATCGGCCAAGCCAAGTTGGTCCAAATGTCGCAAGCCGTCGGGGTGGACGCTGTCTTGAGACTCGATTGGGTCGTTCAAACGGCAGTCCCCGATTTGGGCTGTGACGCGGCGGCTGCGTTCGCTTTGGCTGCGACCTCGGTGCATGCGTCCATGAGTTGATCGAAGGGGAGCGCGTCCCCCACCATCACTTCATCCGCAAGCATGTTGGCGTAGTCGGTCGCGAGTGCGTCCCGCGCAGCGCCTTCGGGCACGATCTGAAGCTTCCCGGCAGCGGCCGGGAAGTAGTCGACGACCCCGCCTTTCGTGTCCTTCTCGATGAAGAAGTACGACTTGTGCTCCGCCACGACTTTCGCGACTGCACGGTCATCGATGGCGGCAGCAAAGTGCGAGCTTCGTCCTATCGCCGCCAGGTCGTGCCAATGGCGCGCATAACGTTCGCTGCGTATGCGTCCCTGGACACAGTAGACGTGTGCTGCTGTGGCCTTTTCCCAGAACGTTCGGGCCACACTCATGACCAACGGGGAGGCCGTCGGGAACGTGACACCCTCAACATGTCCGTCCATGTCGCAAGTCACGGGGAGCACCTGATGCGGTTCGCCCGTCGCACGGCCGCCGAATTCCAGCGTGACCACCGGCGACACATAGCCGGTTCCATGCTTGATCGCAGGGTAGTGCAGCATCAGCTTGTCGCGCTCGACGCCACCGATTTCCAGCTTCGCCTGCAACTGATCTCGAGCCAACGCGGCCTCAAGAACAGGACGCACCTCCGCATCGATCCAACCCGGCAGACGGTCGCGCACGGCCTTCGTCCATTTGCTGGCCTGACTCCGATTGGCCGGCAACGAACTCTCGCTTCCGACCAGGTCTGCGATCAGTTTGCGGATGTCGTATGTGAGGTCGACGTCCTCGGAAAACCGATCAATGATCTTGTAGGCCTTGGACAGTGAGGTGCCGCCCTTGAACGTCAGGTCGGCGGCCAGCGCGGAGTAGAACAGCGCGCCCAAGGTCCAGACGACCCACACGTCCTTCTCCAGCAGGTGGGTGGGGCGAGCAGTCTGCGCGCGCGCCTGTTCCAGGACCTCGCGTTGGTCGTCTGTGTTGAGGGCGAAGAAGTGTTCAGCCACGAACTGCTTCTTCTCCGATCGCGCGAGCCATCCAGGAGGGAAGCGCGGCACGGCTGGATGCCAGGGCTCGCCACTCTGCGGCGGGCAGCGTCTGGTGCAGCGTTGCTAGTGACTCCCGGACGTGCGTCGGTCCCATCCAGGCCAAAGCACGCACGGCGGCGCCCGCAGGGCCTGTGCCCAAGGCGAGCATCCAGCGCGGGGCGTGCCTGACCAGCACCTCTGACCGGCCCAGCTTCAGCTTCTTGGTTCGCCCCGACGTGATGTAGACCTCCCGGATGGGGACCTGCTGCGTCAGCCCCAGGGCGTTGGCGGCGGCGGCGCCATGCGGCGCCACGGTTTCGCCGTTTCGCGCCGCCATCGACTCAACAACCTTCTCCGGCGCCGGCGCACGTGTCCCGAATCGGCTCGACACCGGGGGCACATACGTTCCGCGCGCGACGCGCAGCAGCTTCCCTTCCTTGGTCAGACGGGACATCGCCTGATCCACGGCGGCTCGGCTTGCCAGGTGCAGGAACTCCTTGGGCGATAGCAAGCCTCCCTCGGCCAGGGACTGGGCATGCAGCAGGATGGATTCGGGCAAGGTCGCCATAAGTACCTTAGTGAGTGAGAATCGTAGCACTGTTTCTGACATTCGGCTGCCAAGGAAGTTCCGGCACTGCGACGCCTGTTTGTAGCCCGAGTTCTTCCGCCAAGTCGATTCGCATCCGGTCGCCGATGAGCAGTGCCACTTTCGCCGTCAACTGACGACCAAGGTCGCGTTGCGGCAAGTGGCGCACGCACAAGGTGAAATGCTCCAGCGCCTGGTCGGCGTACTCGATGAACATGTCGACCTGCCGAACTACCAGATCGCCGAGGCGGGTCCCGAAACGCCGGAGACGATCAAGCGCGCGGGCGAGACGTTTTGATCGCAGTTCGGCCTTGGCTTGGGGCCGCTCAGCAACGTCACGCGCATCGCAGCGAACGCTGGGGCCGTGATGATGAAAGTGCGAGGACTCGCGCCTGAGATCGATGCCGTCTCGTTGGCAACGAAGCGTCCCGTGATTGCACTCAATGGCGATGGCTGATCGGCGTGTCGAGAGCGTTTTGGGGTGGCCCACGAACTGGGGCACTTTTCACTGCACATCGGGGTGATGACGGGAGACCGATTGACCGAGACACAGGCCCATCGCTTCGCGAGCGCGCTGCTGACCCCCAGAAGCACCTTCGCCAACGAATGTCGATTGGCCATTCGGGGCACGCGTCTCAACTGGTCTGGCCTCTCCGAGCTGAAGCTGCGGTGGGGCGTGTCCAAGGCCGCCATCATCTTCCGTGGGCGACAGCTCGGCATGTTTTCGGACGAGCAGACGAGGGCTGGCTATGCGGGGCTCAACCGGCATGGCGAAGCGTTGACAGAGTCTGAGGATCACCGCATCCCAAACGAAGAGCCGGAAGTCGTCGCCGAGAGTCTGAAGGTCATGAGAGAACACTTCGGCGTGCCGCAAGCAGCTGTGGCACGTGAGATGCGCGTGCAGCCAGCCCTGCTGCAAACCTTGCTGACATTTCGTGAGGAAGAGAGCGCCGCCAATGTTCTGAATCTGGTGAGCGGCAACAAGGTGGACCGAGCAGCATGACCTGCTCGTCGCAGGGCTGAGCGAGATTTTCGATGTTGTCAGTCGGTGATCATTGCTAAGCCGGCAGCGATGGTTTGAACCACGACATCAGAACAAGGAGATCACAAGATGACTATCGACGGTAGCCCCCTTGAAGAAGGAGATCGAGTCGATCACAACATATTCGGATTCGGAACCGTCAACGGTGCACCTACGGCAACGGTAGGCCCAGACATGAGCCGTCATGGAGCTATCCGGCACGCGGGTTGGAGCATCCTTGTTCGGAGACGCTACCGGCAGTTTGCTGAACTGCAGCGCGCTTGGGCGAGCGCCCCTGTCGTAGCGCGGCGACGGGCTTCTGTGGCACCGAATGGGATTGCTGGCCACTGACTTGACGGTATCAGACCCGGGTGCGCGGGCTGCTTTTGTCGGCGCCACTGTCAAGCTGTGGGCTAAAGCAGGTTGAGCGCAGCCTCGGAGAGGACTGGGTGCAGGCATACCTCCGCCACCTCGCGACCAAGGCCGTAGAAGGCAATGCTAAACAGCCAAAGCACCAAATCTCCAAGGAAGCTACAGCAGTCGCCAAAGTGTCGCATTCGACAGGGCTTCCAATCCCCGAAGTGCCGGCGGCTGGAACGCCGCCACCGCCTGCCGCCCCAGTCCCTTCAAGTGCACCACGGCCGGCAGCGCCTGCGGCGCCACGCCTGCTGTCGTCAAATGCCGCCCCTATACGGAGACCGCCGTGGATGAGAAATCAGACAGCACGGCGCGCAGTCTACTGATGAGCGCATTCGCAGCACGCCCTATGCACCCGACGGCCTTCTTGGCGGCGCCCTCACGCTGCCCCACCAATTTCCGAGAGGATCATCGCGATGGATGCCAACGATCAGCAGCACTGTGAACTCGATCCGCCGCCAAACAATCATGAAGAGCAGATCGTCATGGCGGCGATGCACCCCGTCACACTGAGAAAGTACTTGATGCCTGCTCCTTCGGTGACACGAGCTTCTGAGCGCGCTGTAAGTCGAATACCTGAATCCGTGACCAACCACCCGTCCGACCGATTTCAAGTCGCAGTGTGATCGTGAGAATGTCCATCCCCACGTCGATCTCGCCACCACGCGGCTTGCGCAGGCGTTTTTCGGTGCTCGTGAACGCGCCGATGCGCTCG
>JANMVX010000168.1:0-37474 GCA_031393505.1 Hyphomicrobiaceae bacterium
AGGGGCGCATCGCAATGCGCGCGGCGTGCAACCCAGATGGCCCATCGGTTGCGGCGCGCCGGGCGCATTGCGATGCGCCCCTACCAACTGGCGACCGATCTCTCAGAAGATAGTCGGTCAAGATCACTGAAGCTTGGCATGACATGCCGCCAAATCAGCCAAGGACCTCGACGGCCGTTGCACCGTGGGGCTGCCCGTGTTCGCCACAAGCAACCAATTCGCATCACACTGACGCCTCAGGATGTTCGGTTGCCCGCTATGGCGGCGACAGAGGCTGCTGCCGCCTTCGTCGCTACGATCTGCCCGTCGACCACGTCCACGATGCGGTCGCAGCGGCGCGCGAGTTCCATGTTGTGCGTCACGATCAGGAAGGTCGTGCCGTTGTCGCGGTTCACCTTGCGCATCATATCGAAGGCCAGGTCGGCGGATTTGGAATCGAGATTGCCGGTCGGCTCGTCGGCCAGGATGAGCGGTGGGTTCATGGCCAGGGCCCGTGCGATGGCGACGCGCTGTTGCTGTCCGCCCGACATGTTGTTGGCGAGGTTGTTCTCCCATTTTGTCAGGTCCATGCTCGCCAGCAGGGATTGCGCGCGCGTCCGCATCACCGCACTGGGAAACTCATTCTGAACCAGCAACGGCATCATGACATTCTCGAGGGCGGTAAATGCTGTAATCAGGCAATGATACTGGAAGACAAAGCCGATACTGTCGCCACGCAGTGTTGTAATCTCGTTGTCATTCAACGTCGATGTCTGCGTGCCGTTGATTGCCAAGAGGCCCGATGTTGGACGGTCCAACAGCCCGATGATGTTGAGCAGCGTGCTCTTGCCCGAACCTGATGGCCCCGTCAGGGCGACGAACTCGCCGCGGTCCAGTGTCAGGTCGAGCCCATGCAGGATCTCGACCTCGAAAGGCGTTCCGACATTGTAGGCTTTTCGGATGCCGTCAAGCCGCACGACGGGTGCCCTGTCAGCCACGGATCGCCACCACGGGATCGAGCCGCGCCGCTTGCAGGGCGGGCACAGCCGCCGCAGCGACGCCCGCCAACGTCGCTCCGATCATCACGTAAACAATGAGCTGCGTTTCAAGGATTAGCGGGAACAGCTGTGTTCCATCGGGTCGACGCATCAGGGTTCGGAAGAGCAGGACCAGGACGCCGCCCAACAGGGAGCCTGCACCTGAGCCGAGCATAGCCAGCACTCCACCCTGCAATAGAAACAGCCGCAATATCTGCTGTCGCGAGGTCCCCATCGCACGCAAGATGCCGATGTCCCTTGAGCGCTGGATGACCGAATTGACCAGAACGCTTGCCATGCCAAAGGCCACCGACAGGCCGACGAAGAACTGTATGCTGCCGAACGATATGTTCTGGGTGCGCAATATCTCGAAGAAGTTCGCGTTGGTCTTGATCCAGCTGTCGGCCTGCACGCCAGTGGCGGCCTGGATCTCCTGGGCAATCGTCTCGGCAGCGTAGGCGTCCGTCAAGGTCACCTCGATAGTTGATACGCCTCCGGCCAGATTGGCGAACATCTGGGCGGTCCGCAGCGCCACATAGGTCGAGCGGGAATTGGCGCCGCGGTTGCCAAGATTGAAGATGGCCGACACGGTCAGCGCGCGCGAGACACCGCTCGCCGATGTTACATTGATTTTGTCGCCGATTGTAACGCTGAGGTCGCTGGCGAGCTTGTCACCGATGATGATGTCGCTACTCGTCAGGTCTGGGTGACCAAGCGTGATGTGATCCGGCAGTTTGACGATCTTGAAATAGTCGTCGGGCTCGATACCGGTGATGGAGATTGATCGACTGGCATCGCCGCGCACCGCCAAGGCCGAAGCCGATACCGTCGGCGAGACGGTGGCCACATCGAGCCGCTCGCGCAACAGGCTCTGTACGGTCTGCCACTGATCAATCGACCGCGGGCGCTGTGCGGGTTGCTGCAGGGTGGCGGCCTCGACAGTCCCCGGCGCGCTGCGCAGGGGCCGCGCCACTTCGTCCGAGAGCACCAGTTGGATTTGGGCTTGCGAGGCCAACAACTCCTTGACGAAATTCGCCTGCAATCCGGTCATCAGCGTCGACATGAAAATGATGACGCTGACGCCGATGGCAATGCCCGCGACCGTCAACATCGTCTGCATCCAGCCTTCTTTTAGGAAGCGAATTGCGGTAATCCATTCAAACGGCGCCCATGGGGTCATGGTTCGGTGCCGGGGCGTTGGAGAGGTGTCGACGGCTTGATGTCGACGGCGGCGCCAGCTGCTACGCGGGCGCGTTGACCGTCAGTAATAGCCGTATTGCTCGCAGGCACGATGACCTCTCCGCCCGTCAGCCCCGAGACGATTTCGGCCTTGCCTCCACTGACGATGCCGGCCTCGACGGCTTGGCGCTTGGCACGGCCAGCGACGATCAGCAGCACCCACGGCTTGCCACTTGCCAGATCCCGCAGGCTTCCAGCAGGCACGACGACGGCATTCGGCCGCCGCGCGATTTCGATATCGACAGAGACGGTCATGTCCTGACGCAAGTAGCTGGGCGGGTCGGGAACGAGCAACTTCACTTCGACAGAAGCCCGCTGCAGATCGATGCCGGCGTTTATGAAAACGACCTCGGCCGGGAAAACCTGCTTGGGATAGGCATCCGCCGAAACCAATGCCTTCTGACCGACCGCGATCAGCCCTAAGCTTTTCTCGTCGATCTGAACGACGATCTGTGTGCTGCCTGAGGGTGAAAGCGTGAACAGCGCTTTGCCCGGTTGCACCACGCCGCCTTGCTCGACGGCGCGCGAAATCAGGACGCCGTCACGTGGCGCCGTGATGGTGGCGTATCCGAGCCGGGATTTGGCCGTGACCAGGCTGGCGCGCGCCTGGTCCAGCTGAGTTTGCACCATGACAAAGTCGCTGCCGCCAGGCTTGGCTGTCGATATGGTCAATTCGGCGTTGCGAACCTGCGACTTGGCGCTCTCGAGCGCCTTGGTGGCGTCATCAAGCGCGGCTCTGGTCGAATAGCCATCCGACACCAGCCGTGTGATGCGGCCAAACAGCTTCTGGGCGTTCAGCAGTGTGGCCTGCTTGTCTTTCAACGTCTGCTCGGCGGACGGAAGCGTAAGTTCCGTCATCTGACGAAGTCGCGCCTCGCCTTGCGCAACCACGCCCTCTGCTTGTCCGACCGACGCCTGCAATTCGTGACCATCAAGGACAATCAGTGTATCGCCTGCCTTGACGGCCTGGCCTTCCTTAACAGGAATATCGGTCACGATGCCCGTCGTCTGGGATGCGATGGCGACGCGAAAAGGCGCCTCGACATGGCCGCTGGCGACGACGGTTTGCATGAAATCGGCACGTACAGCCGCATCGCCGGCGACTTGTGGCCCGAGGACCAGCGTGGGGCCGTAATAAAGCGCGGCAGCAAGTGCCGCGATAGCGCCGAGCACGTACCATCGCCACGGCCAGAGGCGGCCGGCGACCGAGCCGATTTGTGCGGACCATTGGCCGCACATCTCCTGCAACGGAGCCGCGGGCGCCTGAGGCGATCGCTTTTGCACGATGGGCAAAGTCATTGATGGAGCCAATCAACAGTGCACGAATGGTTGCGGGGTCCGCCGATAATCGCCAACGATCCGGGGCTGACCAGCATTGGCGATCAGGCAACTGCGGGAACGGGCATTGCGCCGTCGCTAACACTCTTTGCGCCGGGATGCGCTTCGACCCGCGTGGCGTAGGCGCTGTCCAGAACCGACTTGGCCCGCGCCATTTCCTCGGCGGTGCCGTGGGCCATGACCAGAAATCCGTCGGCCTTCACGGCCGTCTCGTAGTCGATGACACTGTCCTTTGGGATACCGATGCTGAACAAGGCAGCGCCGATGGCGCTGAGGCCGCCGACCAGGATAGCGCTCTCGACAGCCGAGATCACCAAAGCCGACAGATAGCCCAATACGACGACTGGCCCGACCAGAGGCACCGTGACCATTGCGCCGCCAAGGAACAGGCCCCAGAATCCGCCCCAGAAGGCTCCCTGACTACCCCAAAACTTGATCCGGTCGCCGGCATTGTAAAAGCCGATAACCTTTTCTTCGGTGTGAAAGCCTTTGCCGACGACGCTGAGCGCTGTCATGTCAAAGCCGGCTTCAGTGAGTTTCTTTATTGCCTTCTCGGCGCCATGGTGCGTGGGAAATACGGCAACGGTTGAATCAACGGAGTTCATGCGATCCTCCTTCAGGATTTGTGCGGGGCAATGACAGGGTGCCGTTTTGCCATCGTCCGGTTCCGTGACAGGATAGCGCCCGTGTTTCAGAGTGCGGTAGGTTCGGAAACTACTCAGGTGTTCAATGCAATAGGTATCGCAGGGTTTCGTCAGGTCGACTCATGAGCATGCCACTGGTTTGTTGGGCGATACCGGTCTAAGTTGTCGGCTCTTGAGGTGGTCGAAGGATCGCAGGAATGGCCGATCCCTATCAATTACTGGGCGTGACGCGCTCAGCGACCCAAGCCGAAATCCGCAAAGCCTATTTGCGGCTGGCCAAGCAGAACCATCCAGACTTGCATCCTGGGGACAAAAGTGCAGAGGCACGCTTCAAGGAGATCGCTTCCGCCAACGACATTGTCGGCGACGTCAAGAAACGCGCGCGTTTCGACAGTGGCGAGATCGATGCGAGCGGCGCGGAAGTTCACCGGCAACCGGAGCGGGAGTTCTATCGACAGCATGCCGATGCGGGCAGCGACTTCAAATATGACCGGTCCTGGTCTGGCGGCGATCCGTTGGACAGCGACCTCTTTGCCGAGTTGTTCGGTTCGCGCAGTGCACGGAGAAACTCACGCGGGGCCGATGTCACCTACACATTCCCTGTCAACTTCATCGAGGCCATCAACGGAGCCAAGAAGCGCGTCGTCATGGCCGATGGTAAGACGCTGGATATTTCCATCCCGGCCGGAGTGCGCGACGGCCAGACGTTGCGACTTCGCGGCCAGGGGCAACCGGGAACTGGCGGCGCAGAGCCCGGCGACACGCTGGTGGAGATCCACATCAACCCGCATCCGGTATTTCAACGCGAGGGGAACACCATTCGTTCCAAGCTCGCTCTGACCCTCGGCGAAGCTCTGGCCGGCGGGAAGCTGCCGGTTGAGACGGTCAGTGGGGTGGTCCAGCTCACCATTCCCAGAGGGTCCAAAACGGGCTCGATCCTTCGGTTGCGCGGCAAAGGCATTGCGGCCAAGGGTGGCCACGGGGATCATCTGGTCGAACTGCAGGTGATCCTGCCGGACCACCCCGACGATGTGTTGATTAAGGCCGTGACCGAGTGGGAAGCGCAACATCCCTACTATCCCCGTGGCGTCGAGGAGGCCAAATCATGATTGGCGAGCGCGAACTGATCGACGCTATCGAACGCCTGGAGACCGACGCATTGCAGCGGTGGATCGAACTGGACTGGGTTCGTCCGTTGGTGGATGGAGATGATCTGCGCTTCGACGACGTTGATGTCGCCCGGGTCCGTTTGATCTGTGATCTGCATTATGAACTGCGGATCGAGGAAAGCAGCCTTTCGGTGGTGCTGTCACTCATGGATCAACTCTATGCGGCGCGGCGCGACTTGCGCAGGTTGGCTGTGGCGGTCAAGGCCCAGCCTGACGACGTGCGCGAGGCGATCTCAAAGCTGACTGTGACGGTGACCTAATCCCAAGCGCAGGGTACCTCTTCGCTGTCCACCAGAAGCCGACGAGCAATTGAGGTGGCATGGGTCCGGCATCGATCCGCGCTTGGACGAATTGCTGCGTGGCAAGGTCCGGTTACGTGCTAGGCCTTGGGGTGCCACTCAAGTCTCAAGGCCAACAAGATGAACGCGCCCGCGCCGCAAGGGCCTCCGCTGATCGTTGGCATCGGTGCGTCGGCTGGGGGGCTGGCCGCCTTCAAGAGCTTTCTGGCCAACACACCGTCCGATATCGGCATGGCGTTCGTGCTGGTTCAGCACCTAGCGCCCACGCACAAAAGCCTGCTGGTCGAGCTGCTGGGGGCCAATTCGGCCTTGCCGGTCGTGACCGCCGGTGAGGGGATGACGGTCGAGGCCAATCGCGTCTATGTGATTCCGCCCGACGCAACGCTGACCATTGACGGCGGCGTTCTGCGCGTCGCAACGCCAGCGCCGGCGCGCGAGCATCGCCACCCCATCAACTCGTTCTTTGCCTCGCTGGCCGAGGATCAGGGCGAACGGGCGATCGGCATAGTCCTGTCGGGTGTTGGCAGCGATGGATCGCTGGGCATCAAGGCCATCAAGGACCATGGCGGGATGACGCTGGCGCAAGCCGAATTCGATCACCACGCCTTGAGCGGTATGCCGCGCAGTGCGGCAGAGACCGGCCGGGTCGACCATGTCTTGCCGGTCGAGGCGATGCCGGCCAAGCTGATGGATTATCGCACTCATCTGAGCGAGGTCGCCGAGCGCAAGGACGACGAAGGGACGCGCAAGGACATTCGCGGCCATCTGGCCGAAATCACGGCACTGCTGCAGGCCGGGATCAAGCACGATTTCAGCGGCTATAAGGAAACGACGCTTATCCGGCGCCTGCAACGCCGCATGCAGGTACTCCAGCTCGACAGCGTCGGCGCCTATGTCGATCGTTTGAAAAGCGATCCCGCCGAAGTCGAGATCCTGTTCCAGGAGCTGCTGATCGGCGTCACCGAATTCTTCCGCGATCCCGAGGCCTTCGAGGCCCTGAAGACCCTCGTCATCTGGCCCATGCTGGCGGCCAAGCAGCCCGCCGACCCGATCCGGATCTGGATTGCGGGCTGTTCGACAGGCGAGGAAGTCTATTCCATCGCCATTCTGGTGAAGGAGGTTTTGCAAGAGTTTGGCGTAACCGCCAAGCCGGACATCAAGATTTTCGGCACCGATATCGATCCAACCGCGGTGAGTTTCGCGCGCGCCGGGCGGTTCCGCAAAGGGTCCACCGGCCTCACGCCCGAGCGCCTCGAACGCTGGTTTACCAGCACTGGCACCGAGTTTGGCCCGCTGCCTGAACTTCGCGAGCTGTGCATCTTTTCCGAGCATAGCGTGGTGAAGGACCCGCCATTCTCGCGGCTGGATCTGGTCTCTTGCCGCAACCTCCTGATCTATCTCGACAGCGAGTTGCAAAGCCGCGTGACGCGGACGTTCCACTATGCTCTCAACCCCGGAGGCTATTTGTTTCTTGGGACCTCCGAGAGCATCGGCCGGCATGGCAAGTCGTTTTCGATCCTCGACAAGAAAAACCGTATCCTTCAGCGTATCGGTGCGGGTAACGGCGGGTTGCAGCCCTTCCAGGCCCCGGCTGCGCTCACGCCTCATCCAATTCAGTCTGGGCCCGCCAACCTTCGCCCCGCCACAATCGATGACCGCATCGACAGAAGCGTCCGGCGCGTCATGGAACACTATGCACCTGCCTATTTCGTCATCGATCGCCAGCACGAAGTGTTGCGCTTCTCGGGCAGCGAGACGCGGCACTATATCGAACCGTCGCCAGGCGCGGCGAACCTGCATCTCTTCAGCATGCTGCACAAAACGCTGCGGCCTGCTGTCCGGTCCGCGGTGCAGCGCGCGCTGGCGAGCCGCGAAACCATCGTGACCGAGAATCTCGTCATCCGCATCGATGGCAAAAGCCGCGCCGTCACGCTGATCGTCGAGCCGATCCTCGATAGCGCCGGCAAGGAGCACGATATCTGCGTCGTAGCGTTCCGCGATGCCTCGCCAGCGGGCGCCGAAGACCGTCAATCAGCAGCAACGGCCGTCCCGGACGATGGCCTGGTCTTGGAGAAGGAACTCACCGCTACCCGGCGGCAGCTACGGGCCGCCAGCGACGAGTTGGAAACCACCATCGAGGACATGAAGTCCACGACCGAGGAATTCCAGGCCGTCAACGAGGAACTGCAGTCTTCGAACGAGGAACTTGAGACGGCCAAGGAGGAAATGCAGTCGATCAACGAAGAACTGCAGACCATCAATTCGGAACTTGGCAGCAAGAACGAACTGTTGACCCGTCTGAACAGCGATCTGCAGAACCTGCTCGATGCGACGCGGATCGCAACGGTGTTTCTCGACGACGATCTGCGCATCCGGCATTTCACGCCGGCGCTGATCGATTTGTTTCCGTTGCGCGACGGCGACCGTGGCCGGCCGATCACCGATATTGTCAATCTCCTGGCTTACGACGATTTGAAACGCGACGTCGCGGCCGTCCAGGCCTCGCATGAAATCACCCAGCACGAGGTCTATCTGAAGGACAGGAGCGCAACCTACATCATGCGCATCCAGCCCTACCGGACTGTGGCAAATGTCGTCGATGGTGTCGTGGTGACTTTCGTCGATATCACCGAGCGCAAGGTTGCTGAGGAGCATGCCGCGTTGTTGACCAAGGAACTGCAGCATCGCACCGGCAACCTGACCACGGTTATCTTGTCGATCGCCAATCGCACGTTCTCAGGTCATCGTCCGCTCGAACAGGAGCGCAAGATCTTTGCGGCGCGCGTCACTGCGATTGCCAGGGCCCATGCGCTGTTGATAGCCGCACCCGGCGAAGGCGGCCTATTGGGCGATATTGTACGCTTAGAATTGGCGAGCTTCTCGGAGCGGGTCAACATCCATGGGCCACGCATCATGCTCACATCGGCGGCAACGCAGGGCTTCGCCATGATCATCCACGAACTCGCCACCAATGCTGCAAAGCACGGCGCGCTGGTTGATGGTTTGGGTAGGCTCGCGGTGACCTGGTCAAAGACGGAGATCGCTGGGCAGGCGGCCCAGTTGTTGTTTCGCTGGCAAGAGCGTGGTGGCCCACGCGTCATTGCGCCAGCCCACGCCGGGTTCGGTTCGACGCTGCTGGAACGTGCTTTAGATACTACTGCCCATCCGCCGGTCTTCGACTACGCACCCGAGGGGCTCACCTACGACCTTACGATTGCGCTCAGCGCCGTTTCCCAAGTGGCTGTCCTCCCGCCGCCGCCGAGGCTGGTCGCCTGAGCGGGACCTGGCCAAGTTGCAGTGCCGCTCGGGAACCAAACGTCGCCGTCCGTGTTGTGCTGAGTGCGGTCGGCAGTCCCCCCGTCACTCCGTGCCATCACGACGCGTCTTATGCCGTCCAATTTATGTTTTGACTCGCGCTCAATAGCCTAAGGGCGCACCGCTGTGCGCCCCCACGCAATGACAACCGTCCAAGGCCGCACATACGACAGGTCAAAACATACGTTGGACGGTATTATCGATACCGTCATAATCCCGATGTTGTTCAAGTCAGTGGCGTCAAAGAAAATCGATTCGAAACTGTTGGTCACGGATCACTGTACGCTCGATGACATCCTTGAGACCTACAAGACTTTCGGCCACGCCGCCAACACCAAGGCGCTGACGGTCATCATCTCGGCCTATGGCGGTCGGCAAAGCACACCAGGAAAGTACCATGGCCGATCATGGCAGGAGCAATACACCATGAAAACGATGGCCTTAGTCACCGGTGTGATCAGTGCACTGCTGGGCGGCCTTTGGCTGCTGCAAGGACTGGGAGTCGTGCATATCCGGCCAATCCTCTGTTTCGCCGACTGCGCGCCCATTCAGGGGGCCTCGCTCGCGTGGACCATCGTCGGATTTCTTTTTGTGGCGGCGGGACTTCTAGCGACATTCGTCTCGGTCAGGTGGCGAACTCAGCGGTAAAGAGGCAGTCTCGCCATGTCCGACATCGCCTCGAACTGCGGCGACCCCATCCGCCGCGTGAGCGTCTTCAGCACCGGCACGGTCAAGATCCACCCCGAGCACATGGCTGGCACTTGGCAGCCGACGTGGTTGTGGGTACTGACCTCGAAGCGCTGGACCGCGCTTCTGCCGATCAATGTCTTCGTCATCGAGCACCGCGACGGACTGGTGCTGTTCGACACCGGCCAGGATCGTGCATCGATCACGGACCCAACATATTTTCCGAGCGGCCCCCTCTTGGGGTCGCTGTTCAGCATGGCCCGGTTCGAGTTGGCTGCCGGCCAGACCTTAAGCGCCCAGCTGGAGCGCATCGGCTACCGCGCGGCCGACGTCAGAACGGTCGTGCTGTCGCACCTGCACGGTGACCATATCGGTGGCTTGCGCGAGGTCGCCCAAGCCGAGCTGCTGGTTAGCCGGCCCGAGTGGGACACTCTCTCAGGGTCATGGCCCGAGCTGGCCGGCATCATGCGCCGGCATATCGAACTGCCGGGTCTGCGATGGCGCCAGATCGAGATGACGCCGCTCCACGATCCGGCGCTTGCCCCTTTTGATACGGGGCACGATCTGTTCGGCGACGGCAGTCTGGTGCTGGTGCCGACCCCTGGTCATACCGCCGGGTCGATCTCGCTGATCGTGCGCCGTCCCGGGAAGCCAACGCTGGCTCTCGTCGCCGATCTCACCTACGCCGCCGGCCTGCTCAGCAGCGGACGCCTGCCCGGCGTCGGCGACCGCCGCGTCCTGCGCCGCTCAACGGACATGATGAACCAGCTGCGAGTGGCCACCCCGGGGCTCGTCGTCCTGCCAACCCACGACCCGGGGGTGGCGGTGACGATCGCTGAGGCGGTGAGAATGTGACCATTTCAAAAGATACTCTGCAGGACGTGCTCGAAAGTTACGTCGGTTCGATCACACCGGGCTTGCAATACGTGGTCATCGATGCCGAAGAAACGCGTTTTGCCTATGCCGGGGGCTGGGCTGATATTGCAAATAAAATACCGATGACGTTAGGCACCACGATGATGGCCTACTCGATGACTAAGACCTTGACGGCTGTTGCAGTGCTCCAACTCGTGGAACAGGGCAAGCTCAATCTTGATGACGAGTTGGATAGTTATCTGCAAAATCTGCCTTATGCTGGCCATCACATTACCATTCGGCACTTACTCGATCACACGTCAGGTCTGCCAAATCCCATTCCGATCCGCTGGGCGCATTTGCTTGAAGAGGATCGGAGTTTTAACGAAGATGCTGCACTGGCCAAGGTGATGCGCAACAATTCCAGACTCGCTTTCGAGCCCGGTCGAAAATACGCCTACAACAATATCGGCTACTGGCTTCTGGGCAAGATTATAGAGAGGATAACAGGAACTTCGTACTCGACTTATGTAAGAACAAATATTCTCGACCCATTGACTCTGTCACCACAGGACCTCAGTTTCACGGTTCCTGATGCAACCCGCCACGCCAACGGTTATCTAGCCAAATACACTTTCATGAACCTGATCAAAGGCTTTGTGATGGATGCCAAATTCTTTGGTGGTTACGAAGGTCGTTGGTTGCGCTTGAGAAATCATCGTCTCAACGGTCCAGCTTTTGGCGGTTTGGTTGGTACCGCTCAGGGCTTTGGGGTGTTTGCGCAAGATCAATTACGCACGCACTCAGTGTTGTACAATGCCGCTACCAAAGTGTCGTTAGAGACACAGCAGTCCAACATTCAAGGTCAAGGAATTCCAATGACGTTGGGCTGGCACATTGGCGAAACGCAAGGGGTGCGTCGGTTCTTCAAGGAAGGCGGGGGTGGTGGCTTTCACGCCGAGATGCGGCTCTACCCAACAAAAGGCATGGCTTCGGTGGTCATGGTAAATAGCACGCAATTTGACTCGAGCGGCTTCCTCAACCGTTTGGACAGTGCGTTTGTTGAGTGATTATCGAGGCTTTGACGGCGGATACTCAGAGTGGAGCGAAACACCATCAACAAGATGATTCTAGCCTCCGGTTTGATCAGCGTACTGCTCGGTGGACTTTGGCTGCTGCAAGGGCTGGGGGTCGTGCAGGTTCAGCCAATCCTCTGTTTTGCCGTTTGCGAACCTCTTCAAGGGGCCTCGCTAACCTGGGCTGTCACCGGATTTGTTACAGCCACGGTTGGCGCGTCGCTCACAACTCTTTCCCTCCTGGGATTGTTCTCAAGTCGAGCCACGGTGACTCCCACGGTCGAATTCGATTCGTCGCTCGAATTTGTCGAGCTGCAAGGCTACAGATTTCATGTTCGAACGTTTGGCTCGAAAACTCGATCGCCACTAATCATTGTCCATGGCGGTCCGGGCGGCGATTCCAAGTATCTCACGCCACTTCAAAACCTGGCCAAGGACAACTACGTCATCTTCTATGATCAACGCGGAACGGGATTGTCGCCGAGGGTAAAGAAGGAGACTCTGACACTGGAGAGCAGCCTGAATGATTTGCACGCCATTGTGAGCCATTACGGCGCGCGCGGGGAGGTCAAGTTGATCGGCCACTCATGGGGCGCCATGTTGGTGGTGGGGTATCTCGACCGGCACCCGGAACGCGTCAGTCACGCAGTGGTGGTCGAGCCAGGCATGCTCAATCCCAGGGCTGCCAAGGAGTTTGCGCGTCGCTTCAAGGCGTCCCAATCTGCCTGGGATATGCTGCCGCTGCTGAGGTACATGCTCGTCACCCCGTTCGTTTCGAGCCGGGACGGCCATGAACGCAATGACTATGTTATGACGCGGTTGCTGAACCGGACTAAGCCGGGCGGACCCTACCAGTGCGAGGGCGAAGCCATGCCGCCGAATGCGTTCGAGCGCGCAGGTTACGCCGCCTTCGACACTATGCTCAAACCCGTCCTCGAAATTCCCGAAAGCTTCACTCAAAATCTTGCGCTCAACGTAGCCGGCTACAAGGGCAAGCTGTTGATGCTGAGCAGCGAATGCAGCTTCATTGGCTACAAGTATCAGGAGGAGTTTCACATCCCATTCCTGCCTGCACAGACCGAGCACCTGGAGGCAAAGGCGATGGGGCACAACATGCTCACAATAAATCCGGCATGGAGTATGGCAGCTATTGCGAGATTTCTTTGTGATGGTGCGTAACCACAGCGTGCCAATCCAATTTTATGGCGTCCGAGAGTGATAAACATGAAAAAGGTCTGTATCGTCGGCATTTCCGGAAAACTTGGCCAATACATGGTTCAACACGCTTTGGGCCGGAACTACGAGATCGTGGGCGTCTGCCGGCAAGCGAGCATCGGTAAACTGGACCGGTTCAAGGGCCAAATCACCCTCTATCCCGGCGCCACTGACGATCGCGAAGTCATCAAGCAAGCGGTCGAAGGATGTGACGGCGTGCTCAGCGTGTTGGTTCCCTGGGGCGTTCACAACTATGCCTCCGGCACGGCCCAGGCAGTGCTCGACTATGCACAGCCCGACGCGCGCCTGATATTTTCCTGCGGCTGGCACATCACACGGGATAGCAAGGACGTGTATTCGTGGCGCCTCAAAGCGTTAGTTGCCTACGGCGGTTGGTTTGCGCGGTTGCTCCGCTTTGCCGACCTCGATGATCAGGTCGAGGCGTGCCGCAGGGTGTTTGCCAGCAAGACACGTTGGACCGTCGTGCGCGGCAGCGACCTGGAGGAAGGTCCAAGCCAGGGCCTTCCGGTTTGGAGCCGGCACGTGGGCGACCCCATACTCGCCAGCAACCTCACGCGCCGCGTGGATTTCGCGCTGTTCATGGTGGCCGCTCTCGGGAACGACGCCTTGATCCAGGAGGCGCCCGCGATCGTCGGTCGTCAGGCGCCCTCGGCGGTTCGGTCGGCGGGGTCGCTGTGATCGTGGCAGATACCGAGCGGATGACGTTTCCCGTCGGCTATCACAGCCTTCATCTGGACGTGAGTATGAACTTCCAGATGAACCGCTGGTACAGTTGGGTCGGCGAGCCGGAGATGTTGGAGGAGCTGCGCGATGCGGCCAAGCGCATTGCAACCTATGCCGATTGGACGCGGGAGTTTGTTGCGCTTGCGCAAAGCGCACAGCTGCGGGGCCATACCCTGCGGGCCGGATTCTACTGGCGGTCTGCCGAATTCTTCATGCAACCCAAAACTCAAGAGCGTCGCAACGCCCGGGACAAATTCCTGGAAGCGATCCGATCCGCTTACGCAACCGATCTCGGCGCGCGCATTGTTGTGCCCTATGTAGATGGAATCATCCAAGGCATCTTGCCGGCCTATCGCTTCACCCCGACTGACCCAAAAGGCACGATTGTCTTCTTCGGTGGTTTCGACAGCTCTATCGAAGAGCTGACGTCTGCGTTCATTTACTTTCGCGACGCTGGTTATGACATCATTGCCTTTGAAGGCCCGGGTCAGGGTGGCGCGCTCAATGACTCAGACCTGCATATGACAGCTGACTGGCACAAGCCGGTCAGGACGATCCTGGACTATTTCAAGCTTGATCGCGTCACGCTCATCGGTCTGTCGATGGGAGGAGGCCTGGTCATCCGCGCCGCCGCCTTCGAAGATCGCGTTGAACGCCTGGTCGCCTATGACATTTATCCAGATGCGCTCGATGTCAATCTGCGCCAGGTCAACGTGCTGCGGCGCCAGTTGATAAGAGTCCTGCTCAAACTTCGTGCCGCGACCGTTGTCAACATGATTGCGAAACAGGCCGCCAAGACAGTCCCGGTCGCCGAGTGGGGCATTGCGACGGGTATGCATGTCAGCGGAGCGTCGTCGCCATACGAATTCTTCCAAAGGACCGCCAGGTTTGTAACTGCTGATGTCTCGGCTCTGATCAAACAGGACGTTCTCCTGTTGGCGGGCAGTGAGGACCATCTCGTCCCGATCAACCATTTCTATGACCAGGCCAAATCGTTGAGCAACGCGCGCTCCGTGACAATGCGCCTGTTTGGACGCGATGAAGACGCACAAAACCACTGCCAGGTCGGCAACTATGGACTGGCGTTGCGAACCATCGTGACCTGGCTCAATGCCCTGCTGCTTGAGGACACACAACGGCACCCGAGCGCTGGTACTGTATCGTCGCCTGGGCGAGAACAAGTGAGGCATTGGCTATGACAATGACGCAAGAATCAACCTCTGCCACGCCCGAGACCGTGCCTCGCGTGAGTGATCCAGTCTGCGGCATGGCGGTTGATCCCGCGACGTCCAAACATCGCCAGGAGCATGCTGGTGCTACCTATCATTTCTGCTCGGCCGGCTGCCGCAGCATGTTCATCGCCGATCCGGCCAGGTATCTTGCGCCCGCCCGCGGCTGAAGGCGCCGATCGCGGGCACGGTGCAGCAGCTGGCGATCACGACCGTCGGCCAGGTCGTCTCACCCGGTCAGGCACTGCTGACGGTGGTACCCGACGCCGGCCCCATCGAGGTCGAGGCAATGGTAACGAACGAGGACATCGGCTTCGTCGTTCCAGGCCAGCGCGCCGTCGTGAAGGTCGAGGCGTTTCCGTTCACACGCTACGGCACGATCGACGGGACGGTGCGCTGGGTGTCGCGCGATGCCGTCGCGGCGCGGGATGCGGGGGCGCAGAACGACGCGGCGGCGGGACGGCCGGGGACGGCGCCGGCCGGGGCGTCGGGAGGACAGGGGTTCGTGTTTCCGGCGATTGTCAGCCTTGGGACGGATGCGATTACGGTGGACCAGAAGACGATACCGCTCTCGGCGGGGTTGGCGGTGACGGTGGAGATCAAGACTGGAGAGCGGCGGGTGATCGACTATCTGTTGGCGCCGTTAAGGGAAGTTGCAGATCAGTCCGGGCACGAGCGGTAGTACAGATTTTTCATGGATGCAGATAAGCCACCACGCCAGCTGAGAAAAACTCGGCTTTGGCGAATGCACCCGGTCGCGCATTGTGTTTGAGGCGTAGGCTGCCTAAAGTTGGCGACATGATTCGTATGTTGAGACTGACGAATGACGACGAGTTCGTGCCCCATCAACCTCGGCTCAATAGAAGTACGGGAAATCATGGCAAGATCGATGAAGTTATTGGGAGTGTGCCGTTCTGGGATGGGACTAGGCGCGATATTTTCCATTGGCATTTGTATCTACGCGGTAAGAAACACCGTCAATCCCGCTGACGAAGACCGTTTCGGCTTGCCCATCGTCACCAGCGAGTCGGGCGCCTTCCTCAACATGGGACAAGGCACTGACTCCCTAACGGGCACAAGTGGCTCCGACGTTCTGTGGGGCCACAAAAATGGCGGCGGAGAGCTCTACGGCGGCGGTGGCAACGACTTGCTGGTCAGCGGGCAGACTGCCGACGTATTCGACGGTGGCTCTGGCTTCGATACCGTAAGCTATCAGACAGCCAAGAGGCACGTCAGTACCAGTACCTCGACCAAGACGCCGACACCAGGCACATCGGTCGGTCCGTCGCGCATTGTATAGCTTCCGCCGACGCAGCCGGCAGCCGTCCGCAAGAGCGCGGGATGCGGGGGCACAGAACGACGCGGCGTCCGCGGGACGGCCGGGGATGGCAGCGCCGCAAGCGGGATCGTCAGGGCCACAAGGGTTCGTGTTTCCGGCGATTGTCAGCCTTACGGCAGATGCGATGGTAGTGGACCAGAAGATCATACCGCTCTCGGCGGGATTGGCGGTGACCGTGGAGATCAAGACCGGGGAGCGTCGGGTGATCGACTATCTGTTGTCGCCGCTACGGGAAGTTGCGGATCAAGCGGGGCATGAAAGATAAATCCTGATTTTTCATGGATGCTGGTCGGCAACAGATCACTCATAACTGACTGAGTTAGGAAAGGAATCTGCCGCTTACGCAGTGCACGTGCAGTTCCGGGCGTGTAGCTTCGGTTCGTTGATTCGTGAGTCTTATGACACGCGGATGGCCGAAGTCGACCTTACGGAGGATAAGAATGCACAATTCAAGTTCCTAGCGGTCGAGCGATCAAGACACAGTCTGGATCTTAGGCCATGACCCGTCGGCGATAGGGCAAATACCCGCACAACTACTCGAAATATCAGTGCGCACGCCGCTCTCAAAGCTATGCGCGCAGCTTGGTTCAAAGCGATTAAAGCCTTCATAGCAAGAGAAGTAATGCTTCATGCGGCCGGAATTTGAGGGATCGCTACTCACGCTTTCCATCGGGTCCATAGTGTTCGCATTTTTCCCCCGCCGCAATAATTTTTGCGCAGCATCCACTGTACTCGCACTGCCAAGCGCCAGGTTCACGCATACTCGAGGCGTCGATGAATATTATAAGTCGAAGTAAAATGATCACAACTAATGTGCCGCCGAAAACCTTTGCTGCAAGAATCAGCCACAGCCTTGTATGAGATTTGTTGTGTAGCGCGCTGCCTAAAACAACGCTCGAACGTGACACCTTGAAATTGGAAGTCAAGCCCATGACGATCCCTAGCTACCTGACCGACGGCACAATTGTTAAGTACAAGGGTTTCTCGATTGACGACGAACAGGCAGTCCCGGCCTTTGCCGCTGGTCTCTATGCTAGCATCGATATGATGCAGACCCTATCTGGAAAAATTGAATCCTGATGCATTGTTCGCATCGATACCGTAGACTCGCTAACAATAGGTTACGCATTCGTAGAATTCAGATGCTGGATCAGGTTTCCAGATAGGATATCGCAACGCGCATCTCTAAGGAGGCTGCTGAATGAGCATCGTCGCTCTTGTCCCATGGATTGCCCGACTCGGTGCCTTGTTGGGGCTGCTACTCATTTGGACTGAGCCACCAAGATTTACTCTAGGCGCAACTGTTAGAGATTGGTCAGGGATAGCACTGCTGGTAGCTACTGTAGCGTTCTCGTTCTCTGCGAATAGTTTACTCCGCCGATCTGCGTTACTGATTTGCATTGTGGCGCTAATTGCGAGCGCGTATTACGTTCGTTATCTTGCCGTACATTCTTTCATTTCGACCTAATCGAGAGATCAGGTTGATTTAGACACAAATAAAATCACACACGAGGAGAACTCAATGGCGATCTCAGATTTTTTCCCTTTGGGCTTTCCGCCGATACTGGGCGACACGACTACCAGCGAGACCATCCTTGGCAACATTCGGCTGTGGGGCGGTGCCCTCGCTTACCAAGACGAACTCCTAGACACACTAACCAAAATTAAAGGGACGCAACACGGATCCGCCCTGTTCACAACAGATCTGATGAATGACTTCGGGCTCAACATCTACCTCACATCGAGCGGCTCTCAGGGTGGGTTTTCAGTGGGATACCCGATCACGCCCGTACCGCGTGGACCCATTCTCTTTTTTAATCCTGCGGATGCAAACCCTGCAGATCCTGTCAAGTTTATAGACGAGAATGGAAACGTCAGCGGGTATACTCGGCAACGGTTAATCTTGCACGAGTTCATTCACGCCGCAACTGGGTTAACTGACAACCCAGGCAATAACTTTACAGATTTGTTGGCAGAATATTCAAAAGAAGATCCCAATACTCAAGGCGACACAGTGCGGGTGGAGAACCCCATTGCAAAAGAGTTGGATTCGTCAGTATACCGGATGGAATATACTGGCTACGAACCGTTCACAAAGACGTTAGGCACTTCGTGGACCGATGGACGACATGTAGATCATGTCTTTCTCGGCGATAAGGTTGCCGGAGACACCATCACCTCGATTACCAATGGAGTTGATCTAATTCTCGGGAGTGGAGGTAGAGACCAACTTGAGGGTGGCAGTGGGAACGACTGGCTTTACGGGGGCATTGACAACGACATTCTGAACGGCGGCGTGGGGGACGATCACATTTTTACTGGTGACGGCGACGACCTGGTCGTTGGTTCCGCCGGTAGTGACGTCGTCGACGACGGTGAGATTAATGGTCTACCGGCAGGCGGCAATGACACGATAACTTATCGATCCAATGACGCGACGAGTGTCACACCTCCTTCGGTGGCCGCGATCAAAATTGGCAACATACCGATCTTTGGCCTCAGTAAGTTCGCCCGCAACTCTGATACTGCAGGCGGGCTGGAGATCAAAAAAACTGACCTCAGCACAGACTCCGTACTTGGCATCGAGACTGTCATTCTCTCTGATGGGGGGACAGTCAAGGTCCGCCGCGAGCATGCCGACCTGGGGCCGAACGGCGGTGCGGTCAACTTCGGCAAGGGCACGACGATCGATGATTTCGTCATCGCCGGCCGAACTGGCACCCAGTCTGGTCTCGAGCGCTTCAATTTCTCGACCAAGGGCACGACAAGCAACGTCACGCAGCACATCACGATCGACAACTCCGCTGACGAGAGCGTAAAACGACAAACGGCGTTGTACGCGGACGGCTTGCAGTTGACGGGTGGCGCGGTGGTCAGATTTTCCGGTGGCGTATCTGACCGTGGCGCATTCTCATAGACTGTAGCTGACCAGAAAAGGATACCTTGCCATGGAAGAAGAACAAAAAACTTCGCAACGCCAAACTGCAGTTCGGCCGGTCGAAGGGGTTCTATGTCCATTCGACGATCTTCGTCTTTGTTCTGCTTGGCCTGCTCGGACTCAACCTCTGGTCCGGCCAACCCTTGTTCTGAAGAAACGAGCCCATAACTCATCTGGCTAAGAAGGGACACGTTTGGGGCGTTGATTGATTCCGGTGGGTGAAGAAAGTCAAATTTGTCTGTGTGGAAAGAAACGAAAAACAAACAATATGAAGCATATAAACATAGATTATACGGTTTCGAATCTTAGACATCAGCACTCGTAAGGTCTTGAAGCGATATTGGGTCGTGGCTTGCGTCACGGGCGCCGTCCGGATCGAGCACGTCTGCCCCGGTGCCGGGCGCGATTGACGCGGCTCTCGATCGTGCCGACGGCCACACCCGATATTGATGCGACCTCTTCATAGGAGAGCCCATCGGCCCCGACCCTGCTGGCCGATGGCAGTTCGGGACTTGATGCCGTCAACGATATCCTGACGAAATTCGATGTGCCGGTGAACTTCATCACGGCCTTTTCCGAGCGCCTGCTGACGGGCAATCGCCCCGAGCCGACCTTCCTGATCGGCGAACAGTTCGAACTCATCATATCATCAAGGCCATGGCGGCGCAGACCGGTCGCACCAGCCTGACTTATGACGAGTTCCAGAGGCGCTTTGGCCAGCGCCTGCGAGGCATGGCGGCCTCGCACGACCTGCTGGTCAACCAGAACTGGCAAGGCGTCGATATCGCTACCCTGGTCCGCGCGCAGCTGCTGCCGTTTGCCGTGGACACCGGCGGGCGGTTGAAAATATCGGGCCCCGCTGTCCTTCTCACGCCGGCGGCAGCGCAGGCGATTGGCCTGGCGCTGCATGAGCTGGCGACCAACGCCGCCAAGTATGGAGCGCTGAGTTCACACTCGGGACAGGTGCATATTACTTGGGCGACGGTGGCGGGCCCGCCGCAGCCGCGTTTCACGATGTCGTGGGCCGAGAGCGGCGGGCCACCGGTGTCGGCGCCGCAACGGCGCGGCTTCGGCCACACAGTTTTTGACCGGATGATCAGGCAATCGCTTAACGCGACAATCACGCTGGACTATGATGCTGGCGGGGTCCGATGGTTTTTGGAGTCAAACCTGGCGTCGGTGACGCAGGATGAGCGGTCCGTGCTGCCGGAGCCGCCGCACGCGGTGGCTGATCGGCGCGCGACGTCTTGAGTCTGAGGTACAACAAGGTCGCAACACAGAGCTAAAGACATGGCGTTCGAGGACATCAAGGCGCAGATCGCGCTGCTGCTGGATGAGACGCAAGATCACCCCGGCGATCTGCATGCCGTCTACCAGAAGGTGATGCAGGAGATCAACGAAATGAAGGCCTTCGGCATGCCGCTGCCGGAGGATCTGGTTGCATTGGAACTGGCCCTCGAGAATAGATTCGCAGCCGAGCCGCGAAACAACTGACTCAACTTTAGAAAAGATTGGAAAACATTGTGGACAACAAATCCGCTACACCGGACCCACGCTGGGTGCGCGCGCTCTATCTGCTGTTCTTCATGTTTGCATTCGCTGTCGGACAGTCCGTCTTGGGACTGATCACCGTAGTTCAGTTCGTCTGGCTGCTGGCGACCGGCGAACCCAACCCTGGGCTGCGCCGGTTCGGGGCGTCGCTGGCCCAATGGTTTGCCGCCGCTGTCCGGTTCCTCACCTGCGCCAGCGACGACAAATCGTTCCCGTGGAAAGAGTGGCCATCTGCTGATGCGGCAAACGTCGTCGTGACCGCTCACTGAAGCGTCAGGGAGACCAACCGCAGCGCCGTGTCGGCCGGATCCGGCATGACGCTGAAGCCGAGGTCCCGGCACATTTGCAGCATGGTCGTGTTCTCGGCCAGCACGTGGCCTTCGACGGTCTTGATGCCTTCCGTACGCGCGTAGGTCAGCAGCTTCCGCATCAGCTCCCAACCCAAGCCGTGGCCCTTCAGGTCGCTGCGGACAATCACGGCGTACTCAGCGCGGTCTCGGTCGGGCTCGCACACCAAGCGCGAGACCGCTAACAGCACGCCTGTCTCGTCGAGCGCGACAAAGGCCATTTCCCGCGCATAGTCGATCTGCGTGAGGCGGGCAATGAAGGCGTGCGAGGGGTCGCCCATCGCGCCCAAAAAGCGCATGCGGATGTCTTCGGGATCGAGCTTGACAAAAAAGTCCAAGGCCAGATGCTCGTCTTCGGGCCGCACCGGACGAATGGAGACGGTCTTGCCGTCGGCAAGCGTGGCCTTGGACGCCAGGTGCGCCGGATAGGGCCGGATCGCAAAGCGATCCCGCTTGGCCGGGGCGGGCCGCAACAGGATACGCGCATCAAGTGCGATGACGCCGGTTTCGTCCGCCAACAGAGGATTGATATCCAGTTCGGCGATCTCGGGACAGTCCGCCGCCAGTTGGGCAATCTTGACCAGCGTATCGGCCACCGCATTGATGTCTGCCGACGGACGATCGCGATAGCCGGCCAGCAGGCGACTGATACGGGTACGGCGGATCACTGCGAGCGCCAGCGATCGATCCAGCGGCGGCAGCGCCAGCGCCTTGTCGTTGATCACCTCGACGCCGGTACCGCCGGCCCCGAACAGCACGATCGGGCCGAAGGTCGCGTCCTCGGCAATGCCGACGATCAACTCGTGGGCGTGCGGCCTACGGATCATCTGCTGCACCATGAAGCCATCGATGAGGGCTTCCGGTTTGACGGCAGCGACGTGGCGCAGCATGGCTTCGGCCGCAGCCCGGGCCTCTTGGGGATCAAGGAGACCGAGCCGCACGCCCCCCACATCGGATTTGTGCGAGATAGTGCGCGACCAGATCTTGACCACAACACGGGTACCTGGGCCGCCCGCGGCAATAATCTCGGCGGCTCGTTCTGCCACCTCTCGCGGCGTCTTGGCTCTGTGCGCGATGGCCACGGGAATATGGTACGCGGTGAGAATGGCCTCAGATTCTGCTTCGTTCAACAGGGAGCGGTTCTCAGCGAGAGCGCCCGCGATAATCTCGGCAGCCGCCGAACGATTGGCCGGTGGATCGTTGGCGACACCCTCGGGCACCCGCAGCAGCGCGGCCTGCGCGCGCTGATGGGCCACCAGATGCATGAAGGCATCCACGGCTCTGGCAGGCGTCTCGAACGTCGGGATACCGGCGTCCTCCATGATGCGACGTCCGTCCATCGCAGCGGCGGCGCCCAGCCAGGAACTCAGGGTCGGCTTCGATCTCCCTGACGCCTTGGCGTCTTTGAATGCGACAGCGACAGCCTCGGCCGCATTCGTGCTGGAGGCCACGGCCGTCGGACAGTTGAGCGCCAGGATGGCGTCGACCCCGGGATCGGCGAGGAGCGCGCGGTAGGCCCCGCTGTAACGCTCAGGACCTGCATCGCCGATGATATCCAGCGGATTGGCCCGCGACCAGCTGGCGGGGAGGGCAGGATCGAGGGCTGCGATTGTCTCTGTCGAGAGCTTTGCCAGCTCACCCTGCAGGTCCTTCAGGCGATCGACGGCAAGAACGCCTGCGCCACCGCCATTGGTCAGGATCGCCAGCCGGTCGCCAGCAATCCGGCCGATTCGGCTGAGCACCTCGGCGGTTTCGAACAGGTCGCCCAGATCGGCGACGCGCACCAGGCCGGCGCGTTCGAAGGCGGCATCATAGACCGCGTCCGATCCCGCCATGGCCCCGGTGTGCGAGGCGGCCGCCCGCGCGCCGTCCGGATGCCGGCCGGCCTTCAGCACAATGACGGGTTTGACGCGGGCCGCCAACCTGGCCGCCGACAGGAAATTGCGCGCATCCCTGATGCCCTCGAGATAGAGGAGAATGGCCCGCACGTTTCCGTCCGTCGCCAGATGATCGAGCAGATCACTGACGCTCACGTCGATCATATCACCCGTGGAAATCAGATGCGAAAAGCCGATGCCGCGCGCCTTCCCCCAATCCAGCACGGCGGTGAGAATGGCTCCGGATTGCGACACCAGCGCGAGGTCGCCTTTGGGTGCGGACGTATGGGCAAAGCTGGCATCCAGGCCCGCACCGGGCACGATCAGACCGAGGCAATTGGGTCCGAGGATGCGCATATCGCATTTGCGCGCCTCCGCCAGGACGGCGCTGTCGAGATCGAAGGCGCCGGTGTGCGGACCTGCCGTAATGACCACGGCAGCGCGCGTTCCCCGCTTGCCGAGGTCGGCAATCAGGCCCGGGACAGTCGCTGCGGGCGTGCAGATGACGGCGAGTTCGGGCGCACCGGGCAGCGCCGCGACGTTCTGGAAGCACGGTCGACCTGCGATCTCGACGTGTTTGGGGTTTACGAACCAAACCGGACCCGGGAGATCAGCTGCGATCAGATTGCGCGCAATCGTGGCGCCGACCGATCGCGGTCGCGTGCTGGCTCCGATCAAGGCCACCGATTTTGGAGCCAGGAGGGAGGTAAGATTGCGGACAGTCAAGACTGGTCTCCTGGCGTGCGCGTATCGCGTTGATCATAAGTGAGCCTCAGGGGTAGCCCCGTTGGTATTGCGGCGCAAACGGCAACGCTGTAGTGGGGGCCAGCGGACTGCGGATTGGCGGTGGTTGGAGATGATCGTTTCGTCCCAACTCACCCCCAAGCGCACGCAAGGCATTGAGGACGACCGCAACATCGATGGCCTCCTGGGCCAGGGCACCTGCCAGCAACATGATGGCCGGGGGCAGGCCAAACGCCACCGCATACCTGCGCCAGTCGATGGGCCAGGTCAGGCAGCGCGCCAACCAACTGCGAAAAATTGCTGGTGTATTGATCAATGCGTCGACGGTAATGCCGGCAAGGCTGCGACCAAATCCCGACACCATCGCCAGAAGGGTCCCCCAGACAGGCGAAACGGGCAAGACGAATTGGGCACCCAGGCCGATGCCGCACGACCAGGCGATAGCCATTGCGATGAACGTGAGGATTGTGGTTGTCGAGAGCGCGTACGGTTGCAGTCTTCCGCCGCCATCTTGTGCCTGAAGTGCCGTGCCTTGTATTGTTTCGTGGACGCTCAAAGGTCGGTCGATCCAACCGCAGTCGCAGATGTCTCGCGGTTAGGCTGAACCGAGAACATCTCCGCACCAAGCATCGGCTGCCATGTTGTCGACGGACATGCTCAGGGCGGCGCGATCGCGCGCGGAGAGATGACAAAGTTCGGCAACGGCTTCGGGGGCTCCCTTGGTTGCGACAACGGCGCCTTGCTTTTGATCTGTGATCTGCCAGATATGCGACATGGCGAGGAGATCGGGGCGCAGTCCGTAACTGTGCGTGAGCGTCCAATCCCTACCGTGCAGATGCCCGGTGCCAGCAAGCCCCGTGCGGCCGAGGTCATGGAAGGCCTTGTCCATCGGGTCGAACGGTTCCGGCGCACTGGCGAGCAGGCCGAATTTGACGAGGTCGTGAAATGCGTCCGGCAAGGTCGCATCTTTGGCGACATTTGGCCGAAACGCCGCTCCGTCGGCCAGCCGCACTTCAGCGATGCTCATCCGGTTTTCGGTCAAAGTGCCAGTTTTGTCGGTGCACAACACGGTTGCCGAACCGAGAGTCTCGATCGCAGCCGCACGCCGTGTCAGCACCCGCGCCCGCGGTATTCGCCAGGCCCCCATGGCCATGAAGACCGCGAGCACCACCGGGAATTCTTCCGGCAGCATCGACATGCCAAGCGCGATGCCTGCGAGCACGGCATCGAGCCAACCGCCGCGCAACGTACCGTAGAGGACAACCGCCAGGACGCTCACCGCGGTTCCGACCATGGCAAAAGTCTTCACCAGCTGTTGGATCTGCTCGCGCAGCCTTGGCGGTTCGGTCTCCAAGGTGCTGAGGGACTGACCGATCTTGCCGATTTCGCTCAAGGATCCGATTGCGGTTACCTCGCCGATGCCAGAGCCGCGCACGACCAGCGAGCCGGAGAACACGCACGGCAGGTCATCGTCGCCGGGGCGATAGTCCCGGAACGGAGCGTCAGGGTCGGCAGCGACTTTCCGGACGGGCAGGGACTCACCGGTCAGCAGTGATTCGTCTGTTTGCAGATCTTGACTTTCACGCAGGATCGCATCTGCCGGTATCCGGTCGCCTTCCTCCAGCACGACAAAATCACCACGCACAACCTCCCGGCCGGCGATGCGTTTGCGCATCCCGTTCCGAATGAACAACGCACGGGGACTTGTGAGGTCGCGCAAGGCTTCGAGAACACGCTCTGTTCGGCTTTCCTGGACGACGGTAATCGCTACCGACATGGTGGCGAATATGAGTAAGATGACGGCTTCCTTCAAATCTCCGAGCAACAGATAAATGACGCCACCGCCGAGCAGCAACGCCAGCATCGGCTCGCGCAACACTTCGAGGACAATGCGCAAGGTCGTGCGCTGGTCGGGACGGGGCAGTTCGTTGAAGCCCTCGGAGGCCTGCCGGTTTTTGGCCTCGGCGTCGCTGAGACCTGCAATGTCTGCTGAAGATGTGGGTGTTGCGGGCAATTTCATTTTTACGCGCGGACATATGGATTCGTGAGTCGGAAGTGCGCCAGCGTCGCCACTCCCCACAAGGCAACGATAGCTCCGACCACCACCATCAGAAGCACGAACGTTATGAACGGGTCGTAGAACGATCCGTAGTTCGCAAATACACTCCAGGGGAGATTGATCATTGTGTGACAGAGTACCGCGATGAAAACGCTTTGGCCTGTGTTCACAAAAAGCCACACAATAATAACCCGCAACGCGACAATGCTCAGGCCGTGCCAGAAAATCCAATCGGCTGTGCGGCCTATCTGAACAAACGGGATAACATGCCACAGGGCCCAGAATGCGCCCAAAAGAATCGCCGCGAAGAACGCGCTATAGCGGGTCCTGAGTTCAGGGAAAGCATAGCCCTGCCAACCGATTTCCTCTCCAATCGCGCCGACGAAATACATCAGAAAATAAAGAGGAGTCGCCGCAATAGACAATTGTGGAGCCGGCAATGCCGTTCCGGCCAGCCGCAGCGCTTCGTATTGCAAGACAGCGATGATTGGCAAGAGGCATACGGCTACCAGAACCCAGCGCAGGCTCTGAACCCGCTCAAAGTCGAAGGCACGTTTGAGAAGGGCGTTTGCTCCGTGGCCGCCGCGAACGCGATAGACGAGGATCAACGCGGCGATCATCGGCACGAACGCCATCAACGCGCTGGTTGGCTGGGCCGTCAGGATCGGAAGCCGGCCACCGACCGCGCCCAGCAGGTAGAATGGCACCGACAAGAGGAGGACCAAGAGGAAGAACTTGGTCGGCGTTGTGTTCATGAACGGCTGCCTTTTTGCTGCTCGTTAGTGCGGTAACTTGGCGGGAAGGCGCTGAGGCTGGGCCCCGTTGCGATGACCTGCAGGACAGCGCCTGCGACCAGAACGGTGGCGTTGATCCAGGTCATGGGGCCCGTTGCGTCGCCCGAGGCGTTGGCGATGGCATGCGGAATGATCCCGGCAACGAGGATGCTCTGCCTCGCATTGACGAACAGCCACGTGATGAATACGGAAAGTGCGATGCCACCGACCGCAAAGACTGGTATCGACATGTTGTTCTGTGGCAGCCCTGACAGCAGGAAAGCAGGAGCGTGCCAAACCATCCATATCGCGCCGACCACCAAAGCGGCGGTTATTGGGCTTAGCCTCGTGAGCAGGCACGGAAGCAGGTAGCCGCGCCAGCCCAGTTCTTCACCGAGTGGCCCGAGCGTAAGCAAGGGCAGACTGGCGAGGCCTGCGGCAACCGCGGGCCACATCCCTGGCCCCGGCAGCGGGTGCCCCAAGGCGAGGCCTACGAGTTGCACCACGAGCATCAGCGCGGGATAAAATCCAAGGGCAGCCACCCATACCCAGATGGGGGCACGCCACCGCACCACACGTGAGAGAGGGCCCCAGAGCGCAGGCAGTCCTCCGCGCGCCGTCGTCAATGTCAATGCCGCGATGTTGGGTGACCTTACCGCCACATAGAAAAGCAGCGATTGGTTGTCCACCGGCCCGAACGCAGCAGTGATCCAGGCGGGAAACGCAATGGCCAGACCCGCGAGTGACCAGCACAGGCCAAACGTGATCGCCAAATAGAGTGCGACCTCAGGGCCATCAAATGAAGTGTCTTTCACGCGCTTCGCCACCGCCGGCAAGGCGTTTGTCAACCTGCGACCTCGCGCTCAATCGCGGGCACCGAGGAACCATCCGTAGCGCGACGATTGGATTTTCGAAGCACCAAGGCGGCGGCAATCCAAAGCGCCGCAGCAAATGCGGATTGCCATATCAGGCTTTGCACCGGCGATGTCGTGGGGAAGAGCACGAGGAGCCAGCCCGTATAACTGGCGTGCATCAGTACCGCCAACAACACGCTTTGCGTGTTCGCGTAGACCCATGTCATCAGTATTCGGTAGGGTGTCAATGTCGCGAGATAGACAATGGCGAACGTCCAGATCCAGGCATTGCCCATCGCACCGAATGTGACAAGAAACACGACCAGCGCGTGCCACAGCGCCCATATGAGGCCGAGCAACAAGCCAGCTGTTGCAATGCTGCGGCGAGCCAGCAGATGCTGCGTTGCAAAGCCCGTCCAACCTATTTCCTCAAAGCTGCCGGCGACGAGACCGACGGCCAGCAGCGGCCAAAGGGATTGCAGGGGATAGGCGGATGCTGAAAATGCGCTGAGAGACAGCAGAATCGTAAACAGCAACAACGGGGCTGTCAGCAGCGCCACGGCATACCAGCCCACGCCGACCTTCCAGCACAGGAACCGCGCCCAGAGATCGCGAAGGCCAGTGCGCCGGTCGACCAAAGCTGTCAGTGCCAGCCCGCTCACACTCGGACCCAATAGCATCAGCACAAAGAAGAGGCCGGTCGCCAAGAGCGACGGCGCAGCGAGCCGGTAGCCAGTCGCTGCAACAATAATCAGGATCCCACTCCAGCTGATGCCGAAGGCCAGAACGAAGAATCCAAACCAGGCGTGACTTCGGAGCCAATTCTTGATCATGGTGCAGGGACGTTCATGTATCAACCGATCCAATGGGAGGCGCAGCGGATTTCCTGCCACGCCGACCCTGAAATGCTTGAACCGCAAGTATTCCGCCATCACGAACCGGACCTTTTTCGTAAGACGCAATTGTCGCCCGAAGCCCATCCTCAAAGGGTGTCGGATCGCTCCAGAAGCGGCGCGAGAATTTTGTTGTGTCCACCAAATAGGGCCCGTCCCACTGGAATCGCATTTCCTTCAACTCGCGAACGTCAGACCGGACTATGCCGACAAGGGCAGCCAGCATCGGCGTCAGAACGGTGATGCGCGGGCGCACACAAATGAGACGGGCGGCCAGTGTTAGAAGCTCGCGCAGCGATCGCGTCGGCGCGTTGGGCACGTGCCACGCTTGACCGTAAGCGTCGTCGTCGGCGTCGATGAGGGTTTCGAGTGCGCGGGCGAAGTCGGGCACATAGGTGAAGTCGTGGGGCTGGTCCGGGGGGTAGGGCGAAAGCGTCGGCTTGCCGATCATCAGGCGCGCCACTCCCAGTGTCGACAATACCGATGTCGTTGCCTTTGGCCCGTAGAAATCGGACGCGCGCACAGCCATCGCGCGCACCTGTCCGTCCTCGTGAGCCTTTTGCCATAGGCGCGTGATCTCCTCGCGAACGCGCGGCTTTTGGCCGTCGTCGGTCAGCTGCATTTCCTCGGTGAGCGGACGCGTCTGCGGCCCGTACATATAGAGGCTGTCGGCGAACACGAAGCGCGCGCCGCTACTCGCGCAGGCGTCGAGCAAATTGCGCATGACGACCGGCCAGACGCGAACGTAGACGTCCGATCTATATGGGACGCCGACGGCGCAGACGACGATATCCACATTCTCCAAGGCGGACTGCGCCGCGCCTGCATCCTCGAGGTTGGCGCAGACACACGTGACATCCCTAGGGAGCCCCGTGGGCGCCTCTGCCTCCCTTTGGACAATTCGCACGTCGTCGCCGCGCGCTGAAAGCCGCTCGACCAGCGCGCGGCCAACCGCTCCATATCCCGCCACCGCGATCCGCTTGGCCATGTTCTGCCGCGTCCCTTGGTTTATCTCAAACGCACTTGCTGGCCGACGATCGAGGGCCTGGCACTCATGCAACGCTATCGGACTGCAGCCGCAGACGTTAGGGTCGGAATCTACTCCCCCCCTGAATTTTTCGCCTTGCATGCAAAGTGGTTCCGGCCTGACGGTGACCAGCAACTTTTGAAATCCAGACAGAGTTGACACGTCACCAGGGTGTAGTAAGCGAGCACCGGGTGGGATTTGCGCCAGTTCTTCGTCATTGCTTGAGTTAACGATGGGCTGGCACAGATAGGTCTGCAAGGCCTGTCGATCCAGCAAGCCCATCCCGCTGCAGGATTTCACCAAACCTTTGAGGTTCCTCAAACAGCGGACTGTGAGCCGATTGCTTGCAAGTATAAAATCTTTTTACAGGCGCCCGCAGCTTCTCGAAGTACTGCTTGGCCAGAACGTAAGATACAGAATAGTCATAGCTGCCGCTTAATAAGTAGACGGGGATATCAAGTCTTCGAACCGTCGCGGTGAGGTCGGTTGCCAGAATGTCGTTCCACATATTGGTTGAACTGGTTGACCATTTGCCGCGCCAGATGTTGATCTTTTCACCGAGCGTGTAGACTCGGCTGAGCATCACCGGCATGAAAACGCCGCTCACCACTGATGTCATGGCATGCGTGGTACCGATACCAAGGCTGTGCATCGCCTCGTCGCGCACGGCGCGGTACGCGGCCGGCATAGTGTCCATCGCGGGAAGTGGGATCGCTTCAAGCTTTGCCACCATGTCGCTGTTCCCGGCCGCTGCGAACTGCTCGATCATGTATTTGTATGCGAGCTTTTCCGAGTCGAGCTGCCGCGAAATCTGCGCCACGCCGATGTAGGCGCGGTAGAGTTCCGGCGCCCGTGCCGCAGCCTGGATGCCGAAGAACGATCCGCCCGAGTGGGCCATGAGGTAAATCTTGTCCTGCCCGAAGCGCGCGCGGAGGTAATTCGTCACGGCGAGCGTATCGGAAACCAACTGCTCCTCAGTCAACGTCTCGGGCGGCATGTCCGTGTTGTAGGAGAGCCCGCTGCCGCGCTGCTCCCACCAGCAAACGACAAAATAGTCCTCAAGAACGGCTGGATAGCCTTGGGCAATCGCAAACTCGGGCATACCGGGCCCGCCATGCAGGAAGAGCAGCACCGGTTTGGACTTGTCCCTGGCCCTGATGAACATCCCTTGTTCCACGCCGTTGATGTTGACGTGGAGTTTTTCTGAAATGCTGCCCGCGAGTTCTTTGCCGTCCGCTCCCAGGAAGGGAGCCGGTGTTCCCGGGCTGAGCGCCAGCAGCGCGCCGACGCCACCAATGACACAGACGAGCACAACAGCGAATCCGATCAGCATGACACAGAAGCCCTGTCGCAGAAACAATTTGGGTGATGGACGATTCGCTGAAGCCAAAGGATTGAGTGTCCGGGCGTTAGACGCGTTCAAAACTCCACCTCGTGAGTGTCAAGGCAATTCCAGCTCCATATAGCGTGCCAAAGACCAGCTTGTTGTTCCGCGCGAGCCACGCAGGCAGATAGATGTCGAAATTGGCGCGCCGGTCATGGGTATATCGTCCTGCCACGGACGAGATGGGACACCGCGCGCCATTGAGGCCCAAGACAATGACTTCGAGCAATACGATGCCAATCATGATCACCGCATTGCCATATCGGCCCTGCAAGGCGACCCCCCAGATCGCCAGAATGCATGCGACGAAAAACGCCCATATTGCCGTGTGGGCCAACTTGATCGCAACGAGTGCGAGCCCTGCGGTGGGTGTGCTCATGGCGTCAGCACATTCTCGACTGGTCGGCGCGCTGAAAATGGCAGCGCAGGCCCGTAACCAAGGCGCATCATCCGGCTGGTCGCGGCCCATATGCGCCGTGAGGTCTACGATGCGGCGCCAATCGTCTCCGCGGAATTGCCGGACTCGGGCGAGCGCTTCGAGGGCGTCATGCCGCCTGTTGCGCCCGCTCCCGGCTTCTCGATCCGCAAACCCGCCGAGGTGCTCTACAAGCTCGTCGACTTCGTCGCCGCTGGGATCATGACGCCGATCCAATGCGACGTGCTCGTGACAGCCGTCCGTGAACGTAAGAACATTCTGGTTGCGGGTGGCACGTCGACCGGCAAGACGACCTTGGTCAACGCCCTCCTTGCCGAGGTCGCGAAGCTCGACGAGCGTGTCGTCATCCTGGAGGACACACGCGAGCTGCGCTGTGCCGCCGAAGATACCCTGTCGCTTCGCACCAAACCGGGCGTCGCTGATCTGCCCGATCTGGTCCGGTCGACGCTCCGATTACGTCCTGATCGGATCATCGTCGGCGAGGTTCGAGGTCCCGAAGCGCTCGATATGCTGAAGGCCTGGAACACCGGCCATCCCGGCGGTATCTCCACGCTACATGAAAGTTCGCCAACGCTGGCGCTCTATCGGCTTGAACAACTCATCCAGGAAGCCGTCGTCACCGTACCGCGCGACCTCATCTCGCTCGCCATCGACATCATCGTCTTCCTCGACGGGCGTGGCGACAAACGCCGTGTGAGTTCCATCCACGAACTCAATGGACTCGATGACGATGGCGTCTATCGGCTCAAGCAGATCGACAAGCCTACGCTAAGGACTGTCGCGCTATGAGCTGTCGCTTCGCGAGCGGGCTGCCGCCCGCACCTGCTCGGGGGCTACCCCCGAACCCCCGTTTGCTTTGGGCTATTTGGCCGGAGGTCGCTCTGTATGCGGCTCTCATTCTGTTCGCGTCCAGCATTCCAGCCCATGCAGCCGGATCGGGCATGCCCTGGGATGCGCCGCTGCAGCGAATTCTGGAATCGGTCGAGGGGCCGGTCGCGAAAGTCTCCGCGGTGTTGGTCATCATCATGACCGGGCTCAGTCTCGCCTTCGGCGATATGTCCGGCGGATTCCGGCGGCTTATCCAGATCGTCTTTGGCTTGTCTATCATTCTAGCGGCGACCCCATTCTTTCTGTGGTTGTTAGAGTCAAACTGGTGTGTCGGCCAAATCGCGATTTCGTGAAAATTTGCGGCATCCCGCTTTGCACGTTTATCGCGAAGTCCGCGCGTCGTTCATCCAATAGCGTGGCCCCGGTCCTTGCTTGCCTGCGCGGTCACCGGGGTTGGCAAGCTGACAGGCGCGCAATGACAGGCAGCCACAACCGATGCAGCGCGTCAGTCCGGCGCGCAGACGTTCCAGCTCGGCAATCCGTTCGTCAATGCGCCGGCCCCAGGTTCCCGAGATCTTGGCCCAGTCTGATTTTCCGGGCGCTCGGTTTTCGGGCAGCTTCGCCAGTTCGACCCCAATCTCTTCCAGCGTCAGACCCATACGCTGGGCAAAGACGATGAAGGCGACCCTGCGCAGTACCGCTCGTGGGTAGCGGCGGTGGCCGGAGCCCGCACGCTCCGATTTTATCAGCCCTTGCGTTTCATAAAAGCGCAACGCCGACGCCGCGACGCCGCTGCGCTGCGCGACCTCAGAGATTGTGATGACGTCTTGCATGCCGGAAATCCAGTCAAAAATATCACTTGACTTAAAGTTCACTTGAACTTGTAGCGTGCGAGCCTGTTCAACGCCATCAGAAAGAATAGTCATGTCAATCGTTCATCAAAACCCTGATTTGTCGCAAGCCCTTACGGTCGTGCGGTCCACGCCAGATGGCGTTGACGCAGCCAACCCGTTCTCCGGCCTGCGCATCGCTGTTACGGGGGGCACATCTGGATTGGGTCTGGCTCTCGTGACAGAGCTGAAGCACCGTGGTGCGCAGTTGGCTTTCGTTGCGCGCCGGCGGGACGGCGTTGAGCGGGTCATGCGCGACCTGGCGGGTTCGCACGGTATCGTGGGCGACGTATCGATGAAAGACGACATCTATCCCATGGCCATGCAGATTCTGGGCGCCCTCGGCGGCCTCGATGTTCTCATCAACGGCGCATCGGATCTGGGACCGGCGCCATTGGCGCTGCTGGCCGATACGGACTGCGAGGATTTCGAGCGCGCTCTCGCGACCAACGTGCTTGGCCCATTCCGTCTCACCAAGGCGCTGCTCGGTTCGCTGGCGGCCTCGGCGCGCGACGGCCATCCCGCGGCGGTGGTGAACATCTCGAGCGATGCGGGGATCAACGCCTACCCGACATGGGGCGCGTACGGTGCGAGCAAGGCCGCGCTGTATCACATGAGCCGCATCTGGGATGCTGAACTTGGCCCCACCGGCGTGCGCGTGCTGTCGCTCGATCCCGGCGATATGGACACACCGATGCACGCTGCGGCCATGCCCGATGCGGATCGCACGACGCTGCAGCGCCCGGAGTATGCCGCCTGCAAACTCGCCGATGTATTAGCAGCCGCGTTGTCGCGGCCAAACCTTCGCTCCAACAAAGAGGCCATCCAATGATCGCCGCCACCGCACCCGTCCAGCGCCCGCACGGCGCAAAGCTTTTGCATGTCGATGCGCGCGGCCGTATCAGGCGCCTGGCGCGATCCGATTTTGTCAGTGTCTTGCACTCCGGCGACCTTGTGATCGCGAACGACGCAGCAACTTTACCAGCGAGCCTGTCCGGGACCCACACGCCCAGCGGACGCCCCATCGAAGTGCGGCTTTCCGGCCGTCACTCGCTTGACGAGGTCGCGCAATTCTCCGCCATCGTGTTTGGCGCCGGCGATTTCCATACGCGCACTGAGGATCGGCCGCTGCCGCCCCCGCTCAGTCCTGGCGACGGGCTGGACCTCGGTCCGCTTCGGGCCGTGGTCGTTCAAGTCTTGGATCATCCGCGTCACATTCTGTTGCACTTCGAGGGTTCACAACAGCAGATTTGGGAAGGCTTGGCGCGGCATGGGCGCCCCATCCAATATGCGCATATTCTGCGGCCTCTTGCTGTGTGGGACACTTGGACGGCCATTGCCGGTCCGCCCGTCGCGTTTGAAGCGCCGTCCGCCGGTTACATCCTCAATTGGCGCCTGCTGGCAAAGATGGCATCGCGGGGCATAAGATTTGCCACCATCACACACGCGGCGGGCCTGTCATCGACTGGCGACGCGGAACTCGACGCGCGCATGCCCTTTGACGAACCGTACCGCATCCCGGTTTCGACGGCGCGACTGATCGCGGAGGCACAAATCCGTGGCCGCCGCATCATCGCCATCGGCACCAGCGCCGTGCGGGCGCTGGAACACTCGGCGGCCATGTTCGACGGCGAAGTTCCGGCCGGTCACCGCATGGCTACGCAAAAGATTACTGCGGCCAGCCAGCTGCGCGTCGTGGACGCGATACTGTCCGGCACCCATGAGGAGGGGTCGAGCCACCATGACCTTTTGAGTGCTTTCGCCGATGCTCAAACGCTCATGCGCATGGACATCGAGTTAAGACAACATGATTTTCGAACGCATGAATATGGCGACTCTATATTCGTGGAAAAAGCTCCCAGCAAGGTATGCTTATTGCATCTTGCTGTCATGTGCGGACGTTCTGTCGATTCCGGGTCGCAATGGAATTACAAGGCGGCGTGAACGCGGCACTACCGAACGCTCGAAGCGTGCCGGCCACCAGTGACAAAATAGAAAAGCGGGATCAACGCGAAACAAAACAGTCCGAAGTGTGGGTAAATCACCCCGGCGGCCGCAGCCGCGGCCGACAGGATACCAAACAGCGCATTTCGCCTGGTTACGTAATGGACGATATCGCCGTGCAACCTTTCGTCGACAAGGTTCTGTCGGCGGGCATACGTCCACAAAATGTTGAACATGACGCTGAGAATGATGACGTTGCCGCCGTATACGACGACCGACCAGCGCGAGTCAGGATATCTTGATACCAACGCCGTCGCGAATGGCAAAAACGCCACCGGCAGCAGCAAGAAAAGATTGATCCACATCAAATGGCGCGTCGAACGGGCAATCAGCGAAAACATAACATTGTGCCAGGTCCAGACGAACCCGACGATCAGATAACTGAGCAAGTATATCAGGATCTTCGGCAAAAGCACTAGTAAGGCGACCGCCACATCCGGAGTTGGGCCGTCGACCTCGGGCACCCTGATATCGAGGATAAGCAGTGTCAGCGCGACAGCGAACATTCCGTCGCTCAGGGCTTCCAGTCGCGTCGTCGAAGCCGTCTTTTCAGGGAACTCGGCGACAACGCCTTGGGATGAGTCGACTGGGACGGGCATGCCTAAGTCAACGTCAAAACTATCGCAGCAATGGTCAGCGGCTTTTTCTGCCCGTCGCTCGATCCTGTCCGTGAACGGTGGTTTGCTGTAGTCAAGATGTGATTCTCGCTTCTCGCCGCCTCGGGTTGGGTTTCGGTCGCTCACGGCCTATGTAGGAGACTAAGCCTAAGCAATATCCCAATCCAGCGTGATCGTATGCACCCATTCTGGCGAAACGGAGATCGACACGTCGCCTTTGATCCCCTTGAGCGCTCCGGTGCCTGAGCCCGTGACAATGAAGCCGAACGGCTTCACTTTTCCGCCCACATTCAGTTCGCCATGTTGGTAGATGAACGAGCCGGGCCGCCCGTCCAGTGAGCCCTTGAAAAGGTCCATCCCGACGTAGCCGAAATCGGCCTCCGATATCTGGCAAACCAGCATGTTTCCCGCGCTCTCGCCGACCAGTGCGCCCTTGTACAGACGCTGCGCCTTGACTTGCGATCTTGGTGGCGACTCGGTGGCCTCGCCGAGCGCAGCGGGTTCATGTTTGATGTTTTCGAACGTTGCGATTGATCTCATTGTATTTTCTCCCGGCCTGGGGCGAAGGGGCCGCAAAGCGGTTAACGCACGGCTCTGCAGTTAGTTCCATGCGTCGACAACGGCTTTCGGTTGTTGGCCGACGATGTCGCATTCCTAACCAGCTTGTTGGTCTGCATCGATACTACCTTGAAAGCGGCGGCCTGCAAGGTGTGGCCCCGCGCAACGGTCGCTGCACCTGTGTCCTGAATGGCAGGATCCGCCACCGCCCCCGTGCGCGATGCCTATCGCGAAGGTGCCGCAGCAGGCTACCGCGCAACATCTCCGCCGCCGCTCGAAGGTCAAGGCGGGCGCGGCGGCGACGCGTTTGGTGGTGGCCGTGCCGCTGCGCCACCACCGCCGGCCTGGGCGCAAAATCTCGCGCGCCGCCAGCGCTTCTCTCAAGCCGGCATGGCCGCGACGCAAGCATTGCGCGAGGGCGACCGCCCCGCTGGGACCTCCGGCCCCGATCTCAAAGACAAGAGTTGAACTCGCCATGACCTTCAAACGATCCACTTTGCGTTATGGCGAGACGCCTCAGCCGGTGACGCCCTACCAGAAGGCCGCCCAGAAATGGGACGAACGCATTGGGTCATCGCGCGCGCAAGCGGCCAATTGGCGGCTGATGGCGCTTGGCAGCTTGGTTCTCTGTCTGCTCATGGCCGCGATCCTGCTTTGGCTTGGGCGATCCGGCTCGGTCGTCCCCTATATCGTCGAAGTTGATCGCCAGGGCGGAGCACGGCCGGTAGGCCCGGCCACCGAGGTCTACAAGCCGAACGATGCCCAGATCGCATTTCACCTGGCGCGCTTCATAGAGAACGTCCGCTCCCTGTCGATCGATCCCGTCGTCGTCAAGCAGAACTGGCTGAAGGCCTACGATTTCGTCACCGATCGCGCCGCTGTCACGCTCAACGACTATGCCCGTGACAACGATCCGTTCTCCAAGGTCGGCCGCGAGACGGTTGCCGTCGAGGTGACCAGCGTCGTTCGAGCGTCGGACGCGTCATTCCAGATCCGCTGGGTCGAAAAGACCTACGACGTGGGCGCCATCAAAACCACCAATCGCCTCACGGGTATTTTCTCCATCGTCATCACGCCGCCCAGTACCGTCGACCTCGTTCGCAAGAATCCGCTCGGCATCTATGTGCATGCGTTCAATTGGACACAGGACCTCAATCCGGGAGACAGCAAATGATCCGTACCATCTGTAATGTTGGAGGCTGCGCCCTCGCATTGGCGCTCACCGGCTGCGCCACCACCGTGAAGGCGCCGGAAATTCCGCTGCTCGACAGCAACAGTTTCAGCCAGGCCCAGGCCGCGCCCGAACCAAAGAGGCCGGTACGGATTGTCGAGGTGCCAAAACCCTTGCCGCTGCCCGGACAATTGAAACCGGTTTCGGCCGCAAGCGCCAAGCCGAAGGACGAGTCCACACCCAAGGAACGCGTGGCCGCTGCGGCAGCCGCCGCGCGTATGGAGCCGGTCAAGGACGGCTACATCAACGCCATCCAGGTCTATCCGTTTGTTCTGGGGGCGCTCTATCAGGTTTATGC
>JANMVX010000182.1:0-7237 GCA_031393505.1 Hyphomicrobiaceae bacterium
CCAGCGCGCTCTCGAGCGGGCCGAGCCGCTCGCCCTTCAGCACACGCCGGATCATCTCGGCCTGCGCCAGCGGCAGGGCCGACAGGTTGGCGATGGTGCGCTTCCTGACCCGCTTGCCGTCGCGCACGCTCTCGCGCAGCAGAATGGCTGGCGGCGACTTCCGGTTCGGGACGATGTCGATGTACATGGCGGCAGTATAGCTGATCCGCCCCTATGCGTTGTGAGTCATTACGTCGCAATACATGGGTACATTAAGGCGCGTTCAGCAACCATGATCGGAACCTAACCCATTGGCGCACAAGAAAAACATCCCCAGCCAGCTGCTCCACAGGGCAGGAACTTCGGTCTAAGGCTTGATCTGCATCCGGTCCAAGCTCAATTGCGCGGCGCGGCGATGGCCTTCGAGTGTCTCGCTTGCGCTCTGGCGCGCGGCCGGCGGCGCCATCGTTCTCACGCCGCGCTCATCGAGCCACTGGTGTGTACAGATTTTCACATAGGCGCCGACCCACAGGCCGCCGGTATAGCGCCCGCCGCCCATGGTCGGCAGCGTGTGATTGGTGCCGACGCACTTGTCGGAATAGACCACGCTGGACAGTTCGCCGATGAAGATCGAGCCGTAATTGCGCAGTTTCTTGGCGAACGACTTGGCGTCCGCCGTGTGCACCTGCAGATGCTCGGCGGCGATGCGATCGGAGTAGGCGATCATGGCGACTTCGCTGTCGCAGATCGCGATCTCGCCGTAATCGCGCCAGGCGACGCTCGCGACATTGGCCGTAGACAGCGTTTTGAGCTGCCGCTCGACTTCGGCCAAAGTTGCGGCGGCAAGCGTGGGCGAAGTCGTGATCAATCCGACGCGGGTGCGCACATCGTGTTCGGCCTGCGCCAGAAGATCCGTGGCGATCATTTCGGCATCGCCGGTCTGGTCGGCAACGACGTAGATTTCCGAAGGTCCGGCGAGCTGGTCGATGCCGACGCGGCCGAACACCTGGCGTTTGGCTTCGTTCACATAGGCGTTGCCAGGTCCCACGATCTTGTCCACCGCCGGCACGCTTTCGGTGCCATAGGCCATGGCCGCGATGGCCTGGGCGCCGCCAATGCGGAAAATCCGATCCGCACCCGAGAGATGACAGCCCGCGATCATGGCCGGATGGGCATTGGGCGGCAGGCAGGCGATCACCTCGTCGACGCCCGCCACCTTGGCAGGAACGATGGTCATGATGGGCGCCGACAGCAGCGGATAACGCCCGCCCGGCACATAGCAGCCGACTTGGGCGATCGGGATGACGCGGTGCCCCAGATGCACGCCGGGCAGGCTCTCGATCTCCAGCGGCAGGATGGTGGCGAGCTGCGCCTGGGCAAAGCGCGTCACGTTGGCGATGGCGAATTCGGTGTCGGCGCGGGTCTGCGGGTCGAGCTTGGCGAGGGCGTCCTGACGCTCGCGCGCCGTCACCTCGAACTGTTCGACGTTTACCTTGTCGAAAGTCAGCGCGTAGTCGCGTACCGCAGCATCGCCCCGCTCTCGCACATCGCCGATAATTGTCCTGACCAGTGTTTCGACGGTCGTGTTGTCGCTCTCAGCGTTGCGCGCCGGCGCCTTGAACTGACGCACGCCCTCGGGCAGCGCGTGACTCTGATTTGACATGATGATTTGACCTCCGTGGCGGGGCGAGAATGGTCTTGCATACGTCGTCCCATGTAGGTTGGGTCAAGCGTTTCAGCGCGACCCAACATCTTGCCGCAAACACGGCCCGTGGAATGTTGGGTCGCGCAAAGAGCTTGACCCAACCTACATGATTTGACCTCAGTGGCGGGGCGAGAATGCTCTTGCATACGTAGTCAATCCTTGCCAGTCTTTTCGCGCAATTCCAAGTCTGGCCCGCAAACTGCTAGGCTCAATTCTGTTCTATTCCGGGCCCTCAAGGAGCCGACATGTCCGAGGCCGACACGCCCCACAAGCCGGCGAACATCACGCGCATAGACGCTCCCAAGGAGCATGTGCTGCAGGTGGAACGGCACGATTATCAGGATCTTGCGCCCACCAACCGGCCGCGTAGCCAGAGCCTGAAGGGCTTCGACGACATCTATACCGATATCGTCGACTACATTGTGCGCTGTACCCACCGCATCTGGGACGAACGTAACATCGGGCTGATCTACACCCACTATACCCAAAACGCCGTGCTCTACGGTACCACCAGCACGATGTACGATCGTGAGGATGTGGTGCGCGATACCATCCAGAAGCTCGTGTCGTTTCCCGAGCGGCGCGGCAACGCCACCCAGGTGATCTGGCGCGGCAATGATGTCGACGGCTTCTACACCTCGCATCTGGTTACGGGCTCGGGCCGGCACAGCCAGTGGGGGGCGTATGGCCAGCCCACCGGCCGCAGCTTCGTGTCGCGAACCATCGCCGACTGCATGGTGTTCGAGAACAAAATTTTTCGCGAGTGGGTGGTGAGCGAACCTTTGGCGGTGCTGTGCCAGCTCGGCGTCGATCCACACGGCTATGCCGAAAAACTGGCCAAGGCGTCGTTCGAAAAAGGCCTGAAAGCCCTTGATGTCGGCGAGAACCAGCACAGGATCGGTCAGTACCCGCCTGATGCGGAGGCCGATGTGTCGATTGCCCATAACCTGCTCGAGCAAGAGACTTTGCGCTGGCTGCACGAAACCTACAACAAGCGCATGTTCGGCAAGATCCGGGACGTCTATGCGCCAAACGTGCAGTACCACGGACCCATGATGCGCGAACTCTATGGTTCGGCAGCGATTCAGCACCAGATGCTCGGCCTGATCGGTTCGATCCCAGACGCAGCATATACGCCACATCACGTCTGCTCGAACGATTGCGAAGAAGGTGGCGTCAAGGTCGCCGTGCGCTGGACCATGGAGGGCCACCACTTGGGCTACGGAATTCTGGAACAGCTCGGCCCCCCCACCGGCAAGCGCCTACACGTCATGGGCATCAGCCACTATCACTACAAAGGCGGCAAGATCGTCGAGGAATGGACGGTCTATGACGAGCTGTCGCTCCTGGTGCAGATCAAGCTGGCGAAGCTGGCGGATGCGTGACGAGTTCAGATTGCACGACGCAACCTTCAGCTCCATCCAGAAAGGTGACATGCGGCCCCCGTTGCATTTGGCCCGACGCGCCCTTGTAGAGGCATGCGGCGGCGCCGATGCACTGCCGCAGTCAACTGCGGCGGCAGCGCGGGCAGGCGGCGGGATGGCAAGCGCGGCAGTAGGCCTTGCCGCAGGAGGTGCAAGGAGCCGCGCCGGAAGGGTCGGTGAGGTGCAGCTGGTCGTCGCAGGCGAGTCGCGTTGGGTTGCGACCGAGACCCCAGTCGCTCACCGGCGCTTCCAGCAATCGCGCGGCAGGATGCCAGTCGATGGGCACAACGCGCTCGGCTTTGCGGCGCTTGATCAGCAGCTGATAGCGATGCACGGGCGCCAGGACGATCAGACCCTGCACCCATTCGACCGTAACCTTGAGCGCGTAGTTGTGGCTGAGGTCGGCAAGCTTGGCGGCATAGTCGCGTTCGATCGCGGTGACCCGCAAGCCTTCGCGCTTGGCGCTGGCCTCAGCTTTGTCGCCCGAGCCGCGCCGAGCGGCCGCCAACTTGAGATGCGCGGCCCGGCGTAGATCGTCGTGATAGGCATGTATGCGGCCACGATCACGCTCGAGCCGCCGGCGCATGGCGGCAAGGAAGGGTTCCAGATCCTGGCGCACGCGGTGGTCGAGCAGCGGGCCGGCCCGGGCGGCGATGGTGGCGGCGTCCCAGGCGGGGCGGGCAGCGCGCTGTGCGGTGGCCTCGGGGGCAGTCCATTCGCCTTCTCGCTCAAGTGCTGCGCTGAGCCTGCCGAGCAGATCCGGTCCCAACACGGCCCCGGTGGCGCAATTGAAACCGAGCGTGACCAATCCCTCGCGCTTTTCATCTGACGTCGCCGAATAGCGGAAAGTCAGCAGCAGCAACCTGGTCCAGGCCGCGCTCTCGCCTTGCAGCCGCCAGACGGCGTTGGGCAGCTCGAGCGCATGATTGATCATGGCTACTGGATCGCCTGGCGGACTGGGATTGCCAGTGCTCACCAGTTGCCGCTCGGCAAACCGGCCGCGCTCACCCAGCAGCGCGCCGAAGCGTTCCAGCCAGTCGCCTTCGAGTCCGATTTGGAGCGCGCCCGGCGGCTGCATGACCCCGAAGCCGAGCCGGGTGAATTCCTGCCAGCCAAATGCCGCGCGCAAGGGTTCGGGCGCCAGCACGTCCAGCCCGTCGGGCTCGACGGACTCAATCTCCGCACCCTGAGCATCCAGTATGTCGGCAACGAAATCACGCAGCGACGCCATCATTGCTCCTTATGCGGTTTCGAAATCTTCGCCGAACAGTTTCTGGTCCAGCTCTTTGGCGCCGTGGTGGTCGCGGCGGGCCGCATCGAGCAACTCGCCCAAGGCATCAAAGGCGGCGGTGCGCCCGGACTCGGTCGCCTCCAGCCAGGCATCGAGCACCAGGTCGGGGAACTCGCGTTCCTCCTCCATGCCGCCGAGAATGGCGCCGACCTCGCCGACCACCAGTTCGAACATGGAAATCTTCTCATCCAGCAGCATCAGCACCTGTTCCTCGATGGTGCCGCGCGTGACCAGATTGAACACGAACACCTCGCGCGCCTGACCGATGCGATCGATACGCCCGATGCGCTGCTCGATGGCCATGGGGTTCCAGGGCACGTCGAAATTGATCAACGTGTTGCAGAACTGGATATTGCGGCCTTCACCACCCGATTGAGTGCAGAGCAGGACCGAGGCGCGGTCGCGGAACTCGGTGATCGCTGCATCTTTCTCCGGTCCAGCGAGGCTGCCGTCGAAGCGCGCGAATGCGATACCTTCCGTGCCCAGCCGGTTCGCCAGATGCTCCAGCGTCTCGCGCGACTGCACGAACACGAGCTTCTTTTCCTCAGGGTTTTTGCGCAGCAGTTCGAGCAGCGCCGCTTCCTTGCCGCCGGTCTCGATGGCAGCCAGCCGCTTGGCCAGTGCGTCCCAAGACTTATCCTTCGGATTGCGCTCGGCGATGCGCGCGACGGCGCCCGCAGCCGCAGCGGGCGAGGAGCCTGCCGCGCTGAGCAGATGCTGCAGCACCAGACGGTTGCGGCCGGCTCCCCCGCCCTCTGCCGCCAGACGCCGCGCTGCCTCGGCCAGACAGGCATAGGCCTCAGCCTCGCCGGGAGCGCCATCCACCTTGATGGTGGTGGCGTGCCGGCGCGGCAGTTTGAGTGCCACGACGGCGCGGGTATTGCGGATCATGGCGCCGCGCATCAGTGACCGGAGCGCCTCCGGATTGGCCGGCTGGCGTGGCTTGCCCGGCGTCATGTGGGCGGCGCGAAACTCCGTCAGCGTCTTGAAGATGCCGGGCTTCAGCAGCGTCAGCAGATTGTACAGTTCGATCAGATCGTTCTGCACCGGCGTCGCCGACAGTAGCAGCAGGAAGCGCTTGTTCAATGCGTCGACCAGCTTCCAGCTGGCGCTTGAGCGATCGCGCAGATGATGGGCCTCATCGACGATGACGAGATCATATTGACGGCTGGCCAGCCGCTCGGCATGTTCACGGCGGCGCGCTGAGGCAATCGAAGCGATGACGCGCGGCTGGGCCCAGAAGGCGTCGGGATTGTCGCGCAGCAATGGATCGTAGGTGGTCGCGAAGGCGAGGCCGAACTTGGTCTCCAGCTCCTCGCGCCACTGCCCGACCAAGGACGCCGGCGTCAGCACCAGCGTGCGCTCGGCCATGCCGCGCAGCGCATATTCCTTCAGCACCATGCCCGCTTCGATGGTCTTGCCGAGCCCGACCTCGTCGGCCAGCAGGACGCGGCCACGGAACTGCTTCAACACCTTGCGTACCGTTTCGATCTGATGCCAGAACGGCTCAATGCCGGTGAGTTGGGGCAGGCACAATAATTCATCGAAACCCTGGGCGAGCCCAAGATGATTGAGCCGCTGGCGCAGATCGAACCAGCGGCCACCGGCTTCGGGCGGCAGCGCCAGGGCGGTTTTGAGTGCCGAGAGGTCGATATCGATGGCGAACGGAATGGCGATGCCAGGCAGGGGCAGCGGAGGAGGCGATGCCGGCTCGGCATTCCCGGCGACGGCAGGTTTGCGATCGTCGGCCGCGGCGGTCGGCTTGGGATTTGCTCTGATCTTGGCCTTGGCCGGGGCTTTCCCTTTCGCCGCAGGCTTGGCGGGAGATTGACGGCGGCCGCGAACCGGCCTGTCACCCTCCAGGATCTCGTTGATCTGACGGAACATCCAGTCGACGTGGCCCCGCCCTGCCGGAAAATGCTTGTAGGCCTCGACCCAGGTGATCAGGCCGTTGCGTTCCAGGTGCACCTTGGCGGCGGCGCGCGCGCCCATGGCATGGAGCGTGAAGGCGCGCAACAGTTCTCCGGCCGGAGCCGTTGCGCGTTTCGAAAACCGCTTGAGGAAGACCTGCGCCTTGGCCGGATCGCCGTCGAGCAGTGCGGCGGTGGTTGCCATCAGCAGGATCTGCGGGTCGCCGGGACAGACCAGCAATGCCTTTTCGGCCAACGGCAGATAGCCGTGCGTCGGTTTGGCTTTCTGGAAGGCAGCGTGCAGCTTGTGCAGCCAAACCTCGCCCGCATCGAGCGGCGCCTCGAAGGGATCGGCTTGGCGCCAGGCCGGACGTGTCATGAGCCCCTCGCGGTATTGCCTGCTGGGTTGGCGCAAAACGACGGCGAATCGGTTGCTGCAACTCAAGCAGGATGGCAGCGACACTGGCCGGCGGCAATGGCGACCTGCCAAGCTGTGGATCGGCTGTGGATGGCCTTGCGTCGCGCGGCGACGGAAATCACTTTGTCTCGCCGCCATAGCAGCCCTTGCGGTCTACCGACCGTCCCCGCGAGGGCCGAGAGCCTTTGGGACGGGGATGACGATGCTCTGTCATACCAGCCAACCTATCGTTTGACTCGTGCTCGCATGCAAGGGGCGCACGGCAGTGCGCCCGTCCAAGAGCTTGCCGCGCAGCTAGTGTTCTGACTCATTCAAATGGTTTCCGATTTTTCGTCATCCCGGCGAAGGCCGGGACCTGTCCAACCATCGGGATCTGCGGCAGTTGGCAATTCGGAAAAAGTGCTTTGAAACAGAGACTTGCCGCGTACGTCCTGAGTGCCTCGCATCGACTTGGACGGGTCCCGGCCTGCGCCGGGATGACGATTTTTCGGGGTTCCAAATGATTGTTAC
>JANMVX010000260.1:0-15767 GCA_031393505.1 Hyphomicrobiaceae bacterium
GCTCGCCCCTACAAGGCAACCGCCTGTTTCCAACTAAATCAGAAATGCTCTAGAACTTCGACTGCTCGGCCGCCGTGGCCGTGCGGTCGCTTTCCGCCGCATGTTGGAAAAGCATCGATGACCGCACACGTTGAAGAGCAGGATAGTGCGCGACGGTCTGCTAGCGCGTGGCCATCACTGGGCAGTCTGATACGCCGGCCAGAAGCCGGTTCGTTTCTTGGCCTGATTGTCGTCTATGTGTTTTTCGCGATCCTCGGCGGCCAGAATTTTATCGGTGCGACCGGCTGGTCGAGTTGGCTGAATATGGCTGCCGAAATCGGCATTATTGCCCTCCCCGTCGGCCTGTTGATGATCGCGGGTGAACTCGACATCTCGGTCGGCGCGGTGATTCCAGCCTCGAGCCTGACGGTGGCACTTATCTCTGGCTTCTACGGCTTGCCGATCCCTCTTGGTCTTGCGGGCGGTCTTGGCGTCGGTTTGGCCGTTGGCTTCATCAATGGTCTGCTTGTCACGCGAACAAGCATCCCCTCTCTTATCATTACGATCGGCACGATGTTCGCGGTGATGGGGCTGTCACTCGGCTTCACCATCATGATCAAGGGCTCCACGGGCGTTTTCCTCGTACCTGATCAATTCACGATGGCACTTCTGGGTTCTGCCCTGGGCGGCATGTTCCGGGTTGGCATTTTCTGGTGGTTGGCTTTCATCACCATCATCTACTACCTGTTGCACGTCAGTCCCTGGGGAAATGGAGTTTTTGCACTCGGTGGCGACCGCGAGAGTGCGCGCAACGCGGGCATTCCCACCAAGAGACTGACTGTTCAACTGTATATGCTGTCGGGCTTTGCCGCAGCCTTCGTGGGCGTAATGCAGGTCATCACCAACGGCAGCGCCCAGGTCGCCGCCGGGAGTTCCTTCATCTTCAACTCGATCATGTGTGTCGTCATAGGAGGTGTTTTGCTGACGGGCGGAGCTGGTTCGGTCATCGGCATCGTTTTTGGCACCATGACCTTTGCAATTGTGAATCAGGGTATCTTCTACTCAGGCCTCGATCCAAACTTTGGCTCCATCATCATCGGTGCGCTGCTTCTGGCCGCCGTGCTGTCCAACGACAAGTTCCGTGCCATGGCACTGAGCGTCTCGGCCAGAAAGAAGTGAGGACGCGATGGAACTTTTAGCGAGCTTTGTACGACGTCCAGCTGCAGCAGCAGTCTTGAGCCTGATTGCCGTTGTGGCTTTCTATGTGATCTTCGGAGGCGTTGACCTCTTCAAATTGGCGGCCGCGGCGAGCTGGCTAAACCTGGCTGCCAACCTTGGGATTGTCGCCATCCCCGTCGGCCTTCTGATGATCGCCGGACAGATAGACATCTCCATTGGCGCGATGATCCCGGCGGGTTCGATCACCACGGCAATCATTTCGGGCCACTTCGGCCTGCCGATTGAAGTCGGCATGCTGGCCGCACTGGGGTTGGGCGTTCTGGTCGGATTGTTCAATGGACTTCTCACCGTGCGCACCACAGTGCCGTCGCTGATCATCACCCTCAGCACCCTCATCGGTATGCAGGGTGTGGTCCTCAGCGCCGCCATGCTGCTGGTTGGAAAAGCCAGCGTGCCTTTGAAGGCGCCTGAATGGGCCAAATTTGTCTTCGGCCAATTGCTTGGTGGAACCCATCAGGTCATCATCTTGTGGTGGATTGCCTTTACCGTGGTCGTCGCATTCGTCCTGCACAAGACCCGCTACGGCAACTGGATTTTCGCGCTCGGCGGTGACAAGGTTTCGGCCCGCAACGCCGGGATCCCGACCGACCGTCTGACCATTGCGCTCTTCGTCTTGTCGGCAACATCAGCCGCTTTTGTCGGCATGTGTCAGGCCATCCTGTTCAACTCATCCCAGGTTTCGGGCGGAATGGGTTACATTTTCAACGCCATCTCCAGCGTCGTTGTCGGCGGTGTTTTGCTGACGGGCGGCTTCGGTTCGGTGATGGGTATTTTCATCGGCACACTGACTTTCGCCATCGTCATTCAGGGCATCTACTTCACCCAGATCGACCGCAACTGGTCCAATCTGATCATTGGCGTCACACTGCTGGTTGCCGTGGCGATGAACGAGAGCTTCCGCAAACTGGCCTTGTCCAACGTGCGCCGCGCCAAGAAGGTTGCCTGACCATGCCAACCCCCCTCCTCAAACTGACTGGCATCAACAAGTCCTTCGGCCCCGTCGATGTGCTGCACGACATCTCTCTCGAGGTGAACAAAGGCGAGGTTCTTTGCCTTCTCGGCGACAACGGCGCCGGCAAGTCGACCCTCATCAAGATCCTGTCCGGCGTGCACAAGCCGACGTCCGGCACGGTGGTGATGGATGGCAAAACCGTCATTTTCGGCAGCCCGCGCGAGGCCAGCGACCACGGCATCGCGACCGTGCACCAGTTCGGCGGCACCTTCCCGCTCATGAGCATCGGCCGCTCGTTCTTCGTCGGCCGCGAGCCGACCAAGGGCGTCGGCCCGTTCAAGATTTTCGACCGCAAACGCGCCAATGCCGTCGCGGTCCAGGCCGTGCGCAATCTCGGCATTACACGGATCGATGACGGTGACCGTCTGGTCGGCGGCCTTTCGGGCGGCGAGCGCCAGGCCCTCGCCATCGCCCGCGCCGTGCACTTTGGCGCCAGCGTGCTGATCCTCGACGAGCCGACCGCCGCGCTCGGCGTGAAAGAGGCGGCACATGTGCTGCGTATCGTGCTGCAGGCGCGCCAAAAGGGCATCGCCGTGATCTTCATCACTCACAACATCACCCACGCCATGACGGTCGGCGACCGCTTCGCCGTGCTGATCCGCGGCGCCAAGGCTGCCGATTTCCGCAAGGGCGAAAAGAGCCGCGAAGAGATCACCGACCTGATGGCCGGCGGCGAGCACATGGCCGAGCTGGAAGCCGAGATCGAGAGCTACATGAAGGAGCACGAGGGGCATCCGCCGCAGACCGTCGGCTGATTTCGCGGTGTCAGGCACTTACCAGTGGTAAGTTCCTGACACCGGACCACTTAGGAACTTCAACAATGACCTCCCCCTTCACCCTGGCCGCCTGCGCCGAAATGCTGTGGCCGGACAAACCCATGGCCTGGCGTCTCAAGCGACTGACCGAACTCGGCTACCAGAGCGGCCTCTGGAACTGGGGCAACCACGATCTCGCCATGCTGGAAAAATCCGGAGCGACCTTTTCGTCCATGACCGGCTACGTCACGGGGCGCTTGGCCGATGCTGCGGGGGCGGACGAACTCATCGCCACGGCCGAAAAATCCATCGCCGTGGGAAAACGTCTCAACGTGGCGCGGCTCAACCTGCACGGGACGGGTCTTGGCGATCGCGGGCTGCCGGTGACGCCCACAGAGACTGTGACCGGGGCCATGTGGCTGAAGGCGGAGGGCACGCTCAACCGCATCGCCGATCTCGCGGAAAAGCACGGCGTAATCTTCATGCTGGAGAACCTGAACCTGCCGCTCGACCACCCCGGCGTGCCGTTCGCGACCATCGAGGACACGCTTGCCCTGGTGTCGTCGGTCAACCGGCCGGGCCTGACGCTCAATCTTGATCTGTACCATGTGCAAATCGGCGAGGGGAACCTCATCGAGTGGTGCCGCAAGAGCCAACCCTGGATCGGCGAAATCCAGGTCGCCGACGTGCCGGGCCGCAAGGAGCCGGGCACCGGTGAGATCAACTATGCCGGCGTCGCGCGCGCGCTGGTAAAGATGGGCTATCGCGGGCCGGTGTGCATGGAAGCTCACGCGTCCGGCGATCCGGAAAAGGCACTGGAGGCCTTCCGAACGGCCTTCACGCCCCGATTGTCATGACGCCGAATCCGCCCGTGCCAGCAACTTGACCTAGACCACGTTGCGTGGCGTCCCGCGCATAAAAGCCTCGAGGTTCCCGACCAACTGATCCGTCAGGCTTTGCGTCGCTTCGGCGCTGGCCCAGGCGACATGGGGCGTGACGATGACGTTGGGCAGATGCAGGATGTCCTGGAACGGATGATCCGCCGACAGCGGTTCTACCGTGACGACATCGAAACCGGCGCCCGCGATCTGTCCCGTCTTGATCGCCGCAACCAGCGCCGCCTCATCCACCAGGCCGCCGCGAGCCGTATTGATCAGGAGCGGCTTGCGATCCATCGCAGCGAATTCCGCAGGCCCGATCAGATTGCGCGTCGAGGTCAGCAACGGCGTATGTAGAGTGATGACGTCGCTCTGGCGCAGAACCTGCTCGAACGGAGTATAGAGCGGCCCCATTCCGGTCGTGCCTTTGTAGTCGGAGAACAACGTCGTCATGCCGAACGCCTTGGCGATGTCCGCCACGGCCTTGCCCAGTACGCCATCGCCGATGATGCCAAGGGTCGACCCAGCCAGGTCGCGGATGGGGAAGTCGAAATAGCAGAACTGGTCCGCCTCCAGCCAGCGTCCCTGACGCACGGACTCGCGGTAGCCGATGATCGAGCGCCGCAGCGCCAGAATGAGCGCGAAGGTGTGTTCCGGCACCGTGTTGATGGCGTAGTTGCGGATGTTCGAGACAAGGATTCCGGCCGAGCGCGCCGCCGCCACATCGACGACATCCGTACCCGTCGCAGCCACCGCGATCAGTTTCAAGTTCGGACACTTGGCGATGGTATCGGCGCTGATCTTGACCTTGTTCGTGATGACGATTTCGGCTTGGCCAATCCGCGACGCGACATCGCCAGGCGCGGTGCGAGGAAAACTCGTCAACTCGTGCGGGAATTGCGGCGCGCGAAACACGGTCGCCTGCGGAAGCGTATCGCGATCCAGAAACACCATTCGCGTCTTGCTCATGATTTCAACCTGTTCTTGGCCGCGCGTGTTGCCCGATGGCGCTCCGGGGCGGGATTCGCTTGGCTGCTGGGTGTATCGATTGGCGTCACGAAGTCCATCTTGCGTTGGACTCTATTGAGTTGCAGTACCATTACGCAATGGCCGGATGCGTACACGGCCCGCCAGCGTGAATCCGTAGGTCGCCGCGCGCCAGATCGAGCACCACCGTCGCCAGCGTCTGATACTGCGCATCCGGATCGCCCAACGCGGGATCGTGGTGGCAGCACACCGACGCCCCCTTGCCGACATGACTGGTCATGACACTGAGTACATCTTCTGGATACCGAGGTTGCAAATTGCCAAGCTGGCGACGCAATAGGTCCCGACGCAAAAGAGTATCCGGAAAAGCCTTGGGTTCTGTGTCGTGCGCGGCCGGTCCCGGTGCCAGAAAATGATTGGTGTGCACGATGAAACCGGCGTCATCTGGGAGTACAAAACTCGGGCCACCAGGATGTAGCTCAACTGAGATAGCCGAATTGACCCCATCCTCAACGGAGACCAGATTGATGGAACTCGACGCCGAAACATCAGCGCCCGCCAGCAGCGTCGCCGCCTGATTGATGTCCGCCCCGTGATCCAGCGCATGGCGCGCCGCCACATGCACGGGCAGGCCGATGCGTCCGCCATCGTCCGTATGATGCAGGATCGTGAACAGCGCCCCGATCCCGCGCGTGTTCAGCCCGGATTTGCCGACGATGCCGTATTCGGTCATCGTCTTGGTCACGCTGCCGTCGGCGAGCGGAATTTCCCAGATCAGCCAGCCATCCCGGAACGCGTAGAACCAATCCCAAGTCTGGACCGCGATCGGCGGCTCGGCGTCCGGCGAGACGTGGATCACCGCCGAGCATTCTCCACGCTGCTTGGCCTTCAGGAACCCGAGAATTTCGGTACGGGCGTTGAGCGCGCCAATCAGCGCTACGTCGATCCCCGAGCCGTCAGCCAGGCCTTGCATCTCGGCGTGCAGATCAGGCGCATACGCTGCGACCTTGACCAGCGCCTCGCGCCCAAGCGGGGCCGGATCGAATGTTCCGCCCGCACTCTTCACCCACATCTTTCGGTAAGCAGACAGACCCGTCTTGATTTTTGCTGCGTGGGTAGCGCCAAACTCTCGCCCGCGCTCATACGGCTTGTTGGTCGTCGAACGGAAGTGCGGTGTCATCGTCATTTGGTCCATTAACATGTCAGCCAAGACCGCACGCTTCCCGGACTAACTTGCGTGATCCGGCAATGACGAACCGCCAACTAAGGGGTGCCCTGCCGGGTCTAGAAGAGCCTGCAGATGCGGGTAAAGTTTCGGCCCGGATGCGATGATCGGATTGCCCTTCCACAGACCATCATTCGCTAGAAAGTCATTGAACTGACCGCCGGCCGACTGGATCACCGCCAGCGCGCCGAGACAATCCCAGGAATTGATGTGCGGTTCGACATAGCCGATCAACCGGCCAGCCGCGACGTAACACAGCGACAGCGCGCCCGAACCGTCTCGGTAGAAAGTTCCGCCTTGGCGCAGCACGCTGCCGAACAGCGCGAGATAGTTGTCACGGTTCAAGCGCGGATTGTAGCCGGTTGCGAGCATGCCCTCGGAAAACGCGCTCGCATCAGTCACGCGGATCGGCTGGCCGTTCAGCGTGGCAGGATGGCCGCGCCGCCCCACGAACAGCTCGTTGCGGGCGGGGACGGCCACAAAACCCATTTCAATGACGCCGTTCACCAGCAACCCGATGGAAACGCACCAGCTCGACAATCCGTTCACGAACGGCTGCGTGCCGTCGATGGGATCGACCACCCAGATGCAGTCGGCCGAACCCAGTTCGCCGCGGCCGGTCTCTTCGCCCAGGAAGCCATCGTCCGGAAAATATTTGCGCAGCGTATCCCGGATCAGCACCTCGGTCGCCAGATCCGCCTGGCTCACCATATCCTGCAGTCCCTTGGATTTGATGATCAGGGAGTCGCGGTTGTTGAAATAACCCAGGGCGAGGGCGCCGGCCTCCTCTACCAGTTTGCCGGCAACGGCAAAGCGCGCGTCTAGGGATTTCGAATTCATTCAATGTCCTTTCAAGGCAAAAATCGTAGGGCGCAATAGTCGCTCTTTTTTCGCGCCGTATTGCGCCGCAGGGGGCCATTGCGAACGCAAGCGGATGCGGTGAGCCCTGCGGCGCAATACGGCCGAAGAGGCCTCTTGCGCCCTACGCGATGTCCTTCCACAACCAAGCCGCGCCGCGCACGCCGCTGGAATCGCCATGTACGGCTTTTTTGATCGGCGTCTCGAACACCACTGAAAACGAGTTGCGCGCTATTACGGCCGGCAGATCGCGGTAGAGCTCATCAATGTTCGACATGCCGCCGCCCATCACGAATACGTCCGGGTCCAGCGTGTTCACGACGACGGCGAGGCCCCGGCCCAGGCGGTCGATGTAACGCTCCCAGATCAGGCCGGCGAGGCGATCACCCTTACGGACCCTTTCCATGATTTGCCAGGGTTTCAGCTCCGCGCCGGCATGCCGCAGGTAGTCAGCCGTGAACGCACGGCCGGAGACCCACTGCTCGATGCAGCCGGTCTTGCCACACCAGCAGGGCGCACCGGGAAGTTCGCTGACATGCGGGAAGGGGAGCGGATTGTGCCCCCAGTCGCCTGCGCTGTTGTTCGGCCCGTGATGCGCCCGCCCGCCGACGGCCACGCCCGCCCCCGCGCTCGACCCCAAAATTACGGCGAACACGACATTGTAACCTGCGCCCGCGCCATCGATGGCCTCCGAGGCAGCGAGACAGTCGGCATCGTTTTCGACGATGATCTCGCGCTTCAGGACCTCGCGCAGATCTTTCTCGACCGGCTGGCCGAGCAGCCAGGTCGAACTCGCCCCCTTGCCCAGCCGCGATTTCGGCTCCAGCGATCCGGGCATGCCGATGCCGATCGAACCCGTCTGTCCCGTCGCGCGCTCCAGCCGCGCGATGATATCGGCGATGACCGCGATGCAGCCCTGGTAGTCGTGGCGCGGCGTGTCTTCTCGTAACCGCAACAGCTCCTTGCCGTCGGGCAACATGGCGACGCCCTCGATTTTGGTGCCACCCCAGTCGATACCGATCAGCATCGAAGCTCGTCCCGCCTATGGTCGCCAGCTACCGGGCGCGTCCTCTTCCACCGGCAGGGTCACGCTCTCCCGCTCCACCACCGGCTCCGGCCTGATCACCGCCGCCAGTTTGCGCAGCGCTTCGGTCACGCCTTTGCCGGTGACGCCCGACAGCAGCAGCGGCTTTTTCCGCGCCGCTTTCTGCAGCTCGTCCGACTTTTCCGCGACCAACGCGGGATCGGCCGAATCCAGCTTGCTCAGCGCCACCACTTCCTTGCGCTTGTCGAGCCCGGCGCCATAGGCCTTCAACTCACGCCGCACCGTGCGGTAGGCTTCGGCGACGTCCGGTTCGTTGATGTCGACGAGATGCAAGAGAACTTTGCAGCGCTCGACGTGACCAAGAAAGCGCGTGCCAAGGCCGGCCCCCTCGTTGGCGCCCTCGATGAGACCGGGAATGTCGGCCAGCACGAAGTCCACGGCGTCCACCTTGACAACACCGAGATTGGGATGAAGCGTCGTGAAGGGATAGGCCGCGATCTTCGGCTTGGCGCCCGAAACCGCGGCCAAAAACGTCGACTTGCCGGCATTCGGCAGCCCGATGACGCCGGCGTCGGCGATCAGTTTCAGCCGCAGCCAAATGGTCAGCTCGACGAACGGTTCGCCGGGATTGTGGTGGCGCGGCGCGCGGTTGGTCGCGGTCTTGAAGTGGGCGTTGCCAAAGCCGCCGTTGCCGCCTTGCAGGATCACCGCCCGGTCGCCTGGCTTCACCAGGTCGGCCAGCAGCGTCTCATTGTCTTCGGCAAAGACCTGCGTCCCCGGCGGGACTTTGAACACCATGTCAGCACCGCCAGCGCCAGAACGGTTGCGCCCCATGCCGCCGCCCCCCGGTTCGGCGCGAAAATGCTGCTGGTAGCGGTAGTCGATGAGCGTGTTCAGGTTTTCGACGCACAGCGCGACGACATCGCCGCCGCGCCCGCCGTCGCCGCCGTCGGGACCGCCGAATTCGAGGAACTTTTCACGCCGGAACGAGAGCGCGCCATTGCCGCCCGCGCCCGAGCGCACGTAGATTTTTGCTTGATCGAGGAATTTCATGGGGTTGTGATGCCACAGCGGCGCCTGGGCGGCAATGGTCCCTTAACAGCGACAACATATGAGACGCAAATTGTCACGACAGCCCACGAAGCGAACCTTTTCAATCTAGCGCGATAGCGACTGAACCATTTGAACCGCCGGCACGACGACTGCGACAATGGCAAGAACAAACAGAAGAGTGCCAACATTATTGAATCCCACTGCAAATTTAATGAACATACCCACGGCGCCAAGGAAATATATGGCGCTCGATCCAAAGAACAGTGCAACAATAAATGGGCGCCATGTCGTTGATTTCAGCTTAAAACTAACAATCGAAACAAATAGTAGGGCGCTCGCGATCAGAGCTAAAATAATCGCCGCCGGGCCGTCAAGTGGCGACACCGTATCGGCGTTCAGAGCGGGGAACTTTGCATAGGCCATTGCATCCCCCAAAATGTTTCCCATTGCGAAAGCGATAACCACACCGGCGGTCAATCCTGTAGCGATCAAAGCAAAAAAGCCGCCACTCCTGGACTGCAAGCGTGCAGCCGCATCGCTCGCCAAAGGCAGCCTGGCTCTGGACGACACCGGCAAATGCAACTCGTCAAGGAGAGTCTGCACCAGCACATCAGCATCCAATCCGAAACGAGCATGCGATAGGCGGGCGGCGTTCCTTCGAGCTAGCAGCTTCAATGCCTGCGGAAGGTCTTGTTCACGCGGCATCGTCACATCATCGAGCAGAACGGGAATCACTCGAATGTCGCGGCGAAGTGCGGTTTCAATTTCAAGTCGAACAAAGTCGCCGGGATCATCAATGCGACGATTTCCGTTGCCGTCGATTGACTTGAGCCAATCAGGTCCAATGACCGCCAAAAGCGCATCGCAAATCTCTACCTTGGAAGTGATTTCAGTGACGAAATCCAGTCCCGGAGAAATCGCATCAACATCGATGAAAAGCCGGTCGCGTGGAAACGTCTGCACTAAGTGTTGATAGAGCCTGCCTGCGGCGTGGCGAGAATCATCACGTCTGTAAGATATGAAAATAGCGCCCGCCATGGCCACCAACCTAAGTTGCCGCGTGAGTCGACGCCGCGACTTGTCCGGCGCACAAACTGGTATTTCACGTCCGCCGGTACGGATAGCAGCGGTCAGGGTCGAGGACCACATCAAAATGCTGCGCCAGCATGTTAATCGCGCCCGGGTAATCCTTGTACGGATCGGAATTGTTGGGACCAACCAGGATCGGCCGGAACTGCTTTGGCTCGACCCCCTTGGGCGGCAGCATCGCGGTCACCAACCCCGTCCCTTCGCGGTCGCGCAGGGTCAGGAACAGCGGCATGGAGCGCTTGATGTGGGCCTTCAGGCCGATGTTCTGCTCCGACAGGCGCGCGCCCGGCGGCGGCACGTAGGACTTCGCCGCCTTCTCCTCGGCGTCGCGGAAATAGCGCTCGACGGCATGGCTCATCAGCTGCGATTCCTGCACCGCTTCGGCCAGCGTCTCGATGCGGAACCAGGTGGCCGCACCGGCATCGCAAACATATTGCATCGCGCGACCCCATCAGGTTGAGTGCAAACGAAATTAGGCCGGTGGGCCTGAGTTGCAAGCGCAATCTGTTGTCTGGCCATCGCAACATATCTTCAGGGTGCTTTCATGACCAAAGTCGCCATCGTCACGGCCGCCGGTCGCGGCATCGGCGCCGCCATCGCCAAAGCGCTCAGCGCCGACGGTTTCACCCTCGCCCTGCTCTCGCCCGGCGAGACGGTGGAGGGACTTGGCTTAACGCTCGGCGGGTTCGGCCAGCGCGGCAGCGTGACAGAACCGGCCGACCTGGAAAAGCTGGTTGCTGAGACCATGCGCCGCTACGGCCGCATCGACACCGTGGTCACCAACACCGGCCACCCGCCCAAAGGCCCGCTGCTGGAAATCTCCGACGCCGACTGGCACAAGGGGTTTGACATGGTGATGCTGAACGTCATCCGCCTGACGCGGCTCACGACGCCGATCATGCGCACACAAAAGAGCGGCGCCGTCCTCAACATCTCCTCGGCCTTCGCCTTCGAGCCGGAGACCGATTTTCCCATGACAACCCTACGCGCCGCGCTCAGCGCCTGGACAAAGCTGTACGCGGATCAATTCGCCCCCCACGGCATCCGCATGAACGCGCTGTTACCGGGGTTTACCGACAGCCTGCCGGAGAAGGAAACGCGCCGCGCGAGGATCCCGATGGGACGCTATGCGCGGGCCGAAGAAATCGCCAATGCGGCGGCGTTCCTGGTGTCGGACAAAGCGAGCTACATCACAGGCCAGAGTTTGCGCGTGGACGGCGGGGTGACACGAATGATGTAGGCAGGGAAAGCGTAGGGGCGAGACTTGTCTCGCCCTCCCGACACAACCTCCGCGGCCTGAGATCGTGGATAGTCGGGCGACACAAGTGTCGCCCCTACGCCGCACTGGCTTTTTTGTTGCCTCACGAAAGATATGCGCGCCCACCGCATGGTGTTGCAACTCCTCGCTGTCGATCCGCTGGATGGGTTGGCGGTTATACGGAGAGTCAATCCATCATCGGCAGCAGGCCGAGATCGGCCAATCGCACGGCCAGCACTGGCAACAGCAGCGGCGTCATGAGCTTTGTGTGCGGATGATCTTGCGTGCTCGCATAACCATCCGGCCCGGGATCGCGGTGGATGCGCGTCACCAGCCGCTTGGCGTCAATGACCCAATAGTCGGCGAGGCCGAGGCTGGCGTAGTACGCGGCTTTACGGCCGAGATCGTAGTCGAGGCTCGAGTCGGATACTTCCACGGTCAGTTGCACATGTTTCGGGCCGAGATCGCTTACCGGAACGCTCGCGGGCCAGAAGACGAAATCCGGCTCCCGGAAATTCTTGGGATCGATCCGCAGCGTCGTTTCGGTGAGCGTTTCGATCTCTGGCGGCAAGGCCTTGACCCAATGTCGAGTAAGAGCGCGCTTCACGTTCTCGTGCCAGTTCCCTTTTGGCGACATCGGCACGATCTCCCCACCGATCAGCTCGAACCGTTCTTTTTCGTCGATGATGCCAGCCTCAACCATCCGCTCGATATCGGCGATGGTCCACGTTCGGCGCGGTGACATTTGGATGTGCTGTTCCATGGGGGCAGACTACCATGCTGGGTGACAAAAGTCAGGTATTGGCTCATCGTTCTACAGTCACGATTTGCCCGCGAGCGCTGGTTCCGGCCGGGGCCGCGCACGCGGCGGGCGTTTCATAATCGCCTCGCGTGCGATGTGCACCGCCACTGCGGCAAACACGACGCCGCCGCCGATAAACGTCGCCAAGCTGGGCGTTTCGGCGAACACCAGCCAAACCCATACGGGGGCTAGCGGCGCATCGAGCGCACCAAGCAGCGCTGTCTCGATCGGCGGCAACAGCCGCGAGCCGAGCATGAACAAAGTAATTCCCAGCGCCGAGTTGACCACTCCGAACAGGGCCAGCAGAACAATCTCCTGGCCCGTTACGCTTGTCACATGCGCAAATGGCAAAGCGGCTGCGGCGCTGATGAACGCCGACAACGCCGCCGCCGCCATGGTCGGAATACCGGCATACATCCGTCCAAGGACGATCAAAACCACCATGCCAACTGTCATGACCAGCGCCAGCACGTCGCCGAGCACCCCGCCCTCAGCGCCAAACCCGACCATCAGCGCAACCCCGACCAGCGCGGCAAAACTGGCCGCCGCAGCGCCGGCCCCCGGCCGCTCGCGCAGCACCAACCAGCCCAGGCCGCCGGCCAGGAATGGCAGCGTGGCGTAAATGACGGCGGCGTGGGCGACTGTGGTGTAGCGCAAAGAGGTGATGAAGCAGACCATCGCCGCCGCCCCGACTAGCGCATAGCTCCAGCCGGCCCACCGCAACTTCCCGAACTGCCGAAGCGCACCCGTCCCGTCCTGCAGCACCATCACTGCGATCAGTCCCGCCCCGCCGAACAGACCGCGCCACACCAGCATGGTCCAGGCATCGAGGTGTATGAGGCGTGTGAACAGGCCGGCCAGACTCCAGGCCACGGTGGAGGCAACGACGAGATACAGGCCGTAGCGGTAGTTCGCGCCGCTGCTGGCGGGCGACAGGGCCATCGCCTCGGTCGTCATGGAATTTGCGCCTTCTTCCAGTCGCCGCTGGTGTTCCACCAACGATGCGGATTGTCTTTGTCGTCCAGCCCCTTGGTCCGGCTGGCCAAAATCTCTTCGATCCGGATCACCGGCTCCTGATAGCTGTGCACCTGATAGATGGTTTCGACGACCTCGGCCAGAACCGCCTGATCGTCGGGCGCCTCGAAACTGAGTTCGACCACGCCGGGGCGCTTGCGCACCGCCGTTTCGGCGCCAGCCGCCGCGCCCTCCAGCGGCCGGTAGCGCTCCACGCCGGGCGCGGACTGAAACGCATTGCAATCGTATTTGCCCTGCACCAGCGGCAGGATCTTTCCAACCTGCGCCATGATGCGGTCGACATCCTCAAGCGGCGCGAACACGCGCAGCAGATGAACCCTCTCTAGGCGGACAGATTTGGTTTCGAAGGCCTGTGCCTGCATGGCGGTTCCCTTGGTTTGGCGACACGAGATGCAAAGTAGCAGATGCCTGCTGACAACAGCGTGTCAGCACTGTTCAATAGCGCCGACCAACCAGGATCGCCGCCGTGAGCCGCTCCGACCGCATGTTCGAGATCATCCAGCTGTTGCGCAGCGCCCATGCTCCGCTCACGGCGCAAGCCATGGCGGACACGTTGGAGGTGACGCGGCGCACCGTCTATCGCGACATCGCCGCTCTCATGTCCATGAACGTTCCCATCGATGGCGAGCCGGGCGTGGGCTACATCATGCGCCCCGGTTTCGACCTGCCGCCGCTGATGTTTTCAGCCGAGGAGGTGGAAGCCATCACCGTGGCGCTGGCCCTGCTTGGCCGGACGGGCGACGACAGTTTGCTGGCCGCCGCCGAAAGCGCCGCCCAGAAAATCGCCTCGGTGCTGCCGCCCGCCGTGCGTCGCTGCTTCGACAGCCCATCGGTGCATGCCTCGCGCTGGCACGACCTTCCGGCAGCCTCGGTCGATGCCGGCACCCTGCGCGACGCGATCCGCGACGAGACCAAACTACAGATCGTCTACCACGACTCGGGCGACAAGCGCAGTTAGCGCATGATCAAGCCGTTGGCGGTTGTGTACTACGTGGACAGTGTCGTGCTCGCGGCATGGTGCGAATTGCGCAGTGATTTCCGCCATTTCAGCCTCGCAGGCATCGTTAGTTGCAAGCCGGCGGGCGGGCGCTTCGAAGGCGAAGGTGATGCGCTTCGAGCCGCCTGGGAGAAGACGCAGAAGAAATGATGCGTCAGCGTTTCTCGTGATCATCTGTGTAGAGATTTTTCTCTGTGATCGTAACACCGGTGGGCATTGGTAGGGACGAGCAGCGCTCGCCCTCGTGCAGCCCGTACGCTGATCGGGGGCGAGCGCTGGCCCCTACCAACGACCGGTGCGACCGGTGCGCCAATGATGACCAAAGCCTACGCACCAACCCTCAGCCCACGGATCGGCGCCAATCCCAGCCAGGCGCTCCAGGGGCTGCGGGCGGGGGCGTAACCGGCTTGGGCTCGGGTCAGCGCGTAGTAGATCGCCTCCACTTTCTGGCCACGGGCCTGGCACCAGTCGTTGCCGCGCCCGAACGGGCGGAACCCGAGTTTTCCGAGCACCCGGCCTGACGCGGGATTGTCAATGAAATGGGCCGAAAGAAACCGTTGCATCCGGTCCTGCGCAAAGCCATGGCGAACAATGGCGCTGGCCGCCTCGCTGGCGTAGCCCTGGCCCCAATGCTCCGCACCCAGCCAATAGCCGAGCCCGCCGACCGCGCCGAAGGCATAGTGATAGGAGATGCTGCCGATCAGTTTTTCGTCGCGCTCGATGCCGAGGCGCACGTCCATCCAGGTCGGTTTCAACCAGCGCCGCGCGGCCAGCTCATCGAATGGCAAGGCGATATCGGCCAGTTTGGTGGCGACGCGCGCATCGCCCGCCATGACGGCCAGCACCGCAGCATCGGCGCGCCGGAGCGGCCGCAGCAGCAGGCGCTCTGTGCGCAGCGTAATCACCGGGCACGGTACCAGGGCTGAGCTTCCGCGTCGGCGCGGGTGAGGCGGTAGGTCAGTGACAGCACGTCCTGGCCGCGTGCAAGACTGTGCAGCGTGCGCCGCCCGACCGGCTTGAAACCGCACTTCGCTATGACGCGTCCCGAGGCAGGATTATCGCTGAAATGGCCGATGGGGATTTCGTTGAGGTCAGGCGACAGAAACGCGTGCCTAATCAGCGCGCGGACCATTTCCGTTGCATACCCCTTGCCCCAATGGGGTTTGCCCACCCAATAGCCAAGTTCGCCTTGCGGGGCGTGGGGGGGCGGAAAGTAGCTGACGACGCCGATGGCGTCATTGGCGATGGTCGCCAGAAAGGCGCGCTCGCCGCTAGCGACGCCTGATTGCATCCAAGCCCGGACATCGGCTAAGGGGTTCGGGAACGGAATGCGCACCGTCATGCGCGAAATGTCGAAGTCGCTCGTCAGTTCGGCGATGCGCTCGACGTCGCCAGAATTCGGCGGCCGCAGAACCAGACGTTCAGTGACGATCTCGACCATCGCGACATCCTACCAAGCGACCCGCGCACGCGTCGCATTGTCAGCGGTCGGATAACGGCGCCGATGGCGTAGGGGCGACCCGTGGGTCGCCCTCGTGCAGCACGCATGGCCGCG
>JANMVX010000238.1:0-30038 GCA_031393505.1 Hyphomicrobiaceae bacterium
ACCTCGAAGCTCGCACGCCTCTCGCCGCCGGCCCATAGCATCTACAAACGCCGGTTCGGGGCAAAGCAACCGGTCGTGCAACTTTGTTCGCCCCATCCCCACTAGCTCGCATCCTCCGTGGCCTTGGCCTTCTTGGCAGCAGGCTTCTTTGCCGCCGCCGGTTTCTTGGCCGCTGCCTTCTTCGGCGCTGCCTCGTCACCATCCGCCTTCTTCACAGAACCCTTCTTGAACCCGCCCTTGCCTTTGCTCGGCCCCTTGGCCTCGCGGGCGGCGATCAGCTCCATGGCCTGCTCCATGGTAATATCAGCAGGCGGAATGTCTTTCGGCACTGTCGCATTGACCTTGCCCCATTTGACGTAGGCGCCGTATTTGCCGCTCAGCACCTCGACCTTGCCACCGCCGCCGGGATGTTCGCCCAGCGCCTTGAGGACTTCGACCTTGGCTTGGGCGCGGCCCTTACGCGGCTCGGCGAGGACTGACACAGCACGGTTGAGGCCGACCTCGAACACGTCCTGCGCGCTCTCGAGGTTGGCGTACTTGCCATCGTGCAGCAGGAACGGCCCGAAGCGGCCCAGACCAGCCACAATCGGTTTTCCCGTTTCAGGGTGCATACCGACTTCGCGCGGCAAGTTGAGGAATTTGAGCGCCAGTTCGAGGTCGACATCGGCAACCGTGTAGCCCTTGGGGATGGACGAGCGCTTGGGCTTGTCGCCTTTCTCAACCGCTTCGCCGAGCTGGATGTAGGGACCGAACCTCCCCGAGCGCAGCGTCACCGGCAGCCCGGTGTCGGGGTCTTCGCCGAGCACTTTGGCCTCGTTCAGCGCGTCAGAACCATCCTTGCCGGTCTCGGAGAACTGGCGGGTAAAGTTGCAGTTGGGATAGTTCGAGCAGCCGATGAAGGCGCCGAATTTGCCGACCTTCAGACTGAGTTTGCCGTCGCCACAGGCCTTGCACGAGCGTGGGTCGGACCCATCCTCGCGCGGCGGGAACACATGCGGGGCCAGCAGATCGTTCAGCGCGTCCAGCACTTCGGTGACGCGCAGTTCCTTGGTCTCGGCGATGTTGGCCGTGAACAGGGTCCAGAACTCGCGCAGCAGCGCCTTCCAGTCGAGCTTGTCGTCGGAGACCAGGTCGAGCTTTTCTTCCAGGTCGGCGGTGAAATCGTACTCGACATAGCGTTTGAAGAAGCTCTTCAGGAACGCCGTCACCAACCGGCCCTTGTCTTCCGGAATGAGCTGCTTTTTCTCGTTCTTCACGTAGTCGCGCTCGATCAGCACGGCAACGGTGGAGACGAAGGTGGAGGGCCGGCCGATGCCCAGCTCCTCCATACGCTTGACGATCGAGGCTTCCGAGTAGCGCGGCGGCGGCTGAGTGAAGTGCTGCTCGGCCTCAACCAGTTTGTCCTTGAGGTGATCACCCTGGGTCAGCTGCGGCAGACGCTTGGCGTCGTCCTCAGCTTCGGCCTTGTCGTCCTTGCCCTTGTCGATAATCCGCACACGGGAGTCGTGACCTTCCTCATAGACTTTCAGAAAGCCGTCGAATGTGACGACCGATCCGGATGCACGCAATCCATAGGCTTTGCCGTCCTTGCCTTTGACCTCAATCTCGGCCGTGGTCCTGTCGATCTCGGCAGGCGCCATCTGGCTGGCGATCGTCCGCTTCCAGATCAGATCGTAAAGCGCAGCCTGATCCTTCTCGAGATACTTTCGCACCTTGTCCGGCGTGCGCCGCGGATCGGTGGGGCGGATGGCCTCATGGGCTTCTTGGGCGTTCTTGGCCTTGGTCTTCCACTCGCGCGCGAAGGGCGTATAGTTCTTGCCGAACTCGGCTGAGATCACATCGCGGATTGCGGAAACGGCTTCGGGAACAATCTGCACGCCGTCGGTTCGCATATAGGTGATGAGGCCGGTGGTCTCGCCGCCGATATCGAAGCCCTCGTAGAGACGCTGCGCCACGCCCATGGTCTGCTTGGCCGAGAAGCCGAGTTTCCGGCTGGCGTCCATCTGCAGCGTCGAAGTTGTAAAGGGCGGGTACGGATTGCGTTTGGCCGCTTTCTTTTCGACCGCCGCAACCTTGAAGTCGCCGCCCTCGATCGCCGTCTTGATGGCGACAGCCGTAGTCTCGGTCTTTAGATCGAGCTTTTTCAAAGCCGTACCGGCGACTGAGGTCAAGCGTGCCGTAAACTCTTCTTTCTTGGCCGTGGAAAGAACGGCCTCGATGGTCCAGTACTCGTCGGTCTTGAAGGCCTCGATCTCCTCTTCACGATCGCAGATCAGGCGCAAAACAACCGACTGCACCCGGCCCGCTGACTTGGCGCCCGGCAGTTTTCGCCACAGCACCGGCGAGAGATTGAACCCGACCAGATAGTCGAGCGCGCGGCGGGCGAGGTAGGCCGACACCAGCGGCTGGTCGATCTCGCGCGGATGCGCCATCGCCTCCAGGATCGCGGTCTTGGTGATTGCGTTGAAAGCCACGCGCTCGACCTGCACGCCTTTCAGCGCCTTCTTGTCCTCCAGGATCTGGCGGATGTGCCAGGAGATGGCCTCACCCTCGCGATCAGGGTCGGTGGCCAGGATGAGCTTCTCGGCGCCCTTCACGGCCCGGGTGATGTCGCCCATGACCTTCACGGCCTTGCCGTCGATGTCCCAGTGCATGAGAAAATCGTTTTCGGTCTCGACCGCCCCGTCTTTGGCCAGCAGGTCGCGCACATGACCGTAGGACGCCAGAACCGTATAGTTCGAGCCTAGGTACTTATTGATCGTCTTGGCCTTGGCGGCCGATTCCACGACGACGACTCGCATCACACCTCTGGGGGTTGCGTAGGAAAGGGTTGCAGCGCCGGTTGCCCATAAGACCGGCGATTGGCGCGCCGGACTGGCGCACCCCGCAGCGGCCCGGAAAATGGCGATAACCTGCGCCGAAGTCAAATTGGGCTGTCAGGCGGCGCTGACTAGGGAGGCAAAACCCGTAACACTACTTATTCCTTACCCCAGGTAAGTACCCAGGTGGATAACCGCTAGTCGACCGATGATCAGCATTGCGCAGACCTCTGATTGCATGTTTTATGTATGCAATTAAAGGTTGTGCAACTGACTTGCGGGGCTCTCATGATCGACAAGACCGAGTACGACCCTCCCTCAGACGACCCTTCCGACGTCTGCCCCCAACAGCCAAATGGCCAGCCGCATCAGAGCGCTACCTCGGCCGAAGTCGCCGACTATATCGCAGATCTGCTGCAGGAGCTGCGTGAATTGTCGGCAGCCAGCGGGCACGCTCCGCTGGCCATGTTGCTGGAACTGGCACAGCGTGAGGCGAAGCGTATCGCTTTACGCGCGATCAGCGTGAACCAGACGCCATTCCCGCCGATGGTCGGCTAGGTTTTCAGCGCCACGCGCTGCTGTCCTAGCCGTTCCACGCGACCTGCGAGTTCCAGCTCCAGGAGCACCACACGGACCTGACGGGACTCCACCCCCGTCATGCGGATGAGATCGTCGAGGCTGATCGGGGCAGGCCCCAAGGCTTCGACGATTTTGTCCCGGTCCGGATGGGAAATCGAGATTGCCGGCGCAGGCCGCTCTGAAAGTGTCGGCTCGACACTTGCTGGCAGGGGGCTAAAGCCGGCAAGCAGGGTGCCGAGGCCGGCGACCACATCGCCGGCCTCGGTCACCAGTCTAGCGCCCTCTTTGATGAGCTGGTTGGTGCCGCCCGCGCGCGGATCGAGCGGATTGCCGGGCACGGCGAAAATTGCGCGCCCTTGTTCTTTGGCGAAATCTGCCGTGATGCGCGAGCCGGAGCGCAAGGCCGCCTCGACCACCAGCACGGCCAGCGACATGCCCGAAATCAGCCGGTTGCGGCGCGGAAAATCGCGACCGCGTGGGGAGAGGCCGGGCGCGTTCTCGGCGATCAGCACGCATTCGGTGGCGATGCGCTCGTGCAGCGCGGCATTTTCGGGCGGGTACACCACATCGATCCCGCCGGCGATCACGCCGATGGTGCCGGTGGGGAGCGCGGCCTCGTGCGCGGCGGTGTCGATGCCGCGCGCCAGGCCGGAGGCGATAGCGACGCCGCCCGCTCCGAGATCGGCGGCGATGCGGTACGTGATCTTGCGGCCCGCCGCCGAAGCGTCGCGTGCGCCGACTATGGCGATGATTGGCTTTTCCAGGAGTTCGGGCCGGCCGCGCATATAGATGAGCGGGGGCGGCGCGTCGATGACAGCGAGCAGGGGCGGATAGCCGCGTTCGTCGAGGGCGACCAGTTGCGCTTTGGACTTGGCGGCTGACGCCAACTCCTGCTCGGCCGCGTCGGCAGGGCAAACATGCAGCGCCCGCTTCCGCCCGCCGCGCCGCGACAGCTCGGGCAGCGCCTCCAGAGCTTCTGCCGCACCGCCAAAATGGTTGAGCATCTCGCGAAACGTAACCGGCCCGACATTCTCGGAGCGAATCAGCCGCAGCCAGGCCAGCCGCTGCGCATCGGTCAGATTGCGCCGTGGCCGAGGGACGGGGATCGGCCGCTGGCTCACTTCTTGGCGCCAATTTTCGGTTCGGTGCCGGCCATCAACCGCTCGATGTTGGCGCGGTGCTTGAAGATCAACAGGCCGCTCATCAGCAGGAGGACGATGGCGCCGGGGATTTGCCAGATCAGCATGGCGACCGGGGCCAGCACGCTCGCCAGCAGCGCCGAGAACGAAGAATAGCGCGTCAATGCCGCCGTGATCAGCCAGAAGGCAATGAACAGCACGCCGGCCGGCCAATAGACGCCGAGCAGCACGCCGATATAGGTCGCGACGCCTTTTCCACCCTTGAAGCCGAGCCAGACCGGGAAGATGTGGCCGAGGAAGGCAGCTGCGCCGCCGAAAACGCCGACGAGGGCCGACAGATCGTCCGTTGCCGGGGCCAAGTAGCGTGCGGCAAGCACAGCTGCCGTTCCCTTCAGCCCGTCAAGCAGCAACGTCAGCGCCGCCAGCCCCTTGTTGCCCGTGCGCAGCACATTGGTCGCCCCGATGTTGCCCGAGCCGATCTCGCGGATGTCGCCAAGCCCGGCGAGACGGGTCAGGATCAGCCCGAAGGGGATCGAACCGAGGAGATAACCAATCAGCAGCACAATGAGCATCTGCATGTAGCGCACCTGTTAGCACGGTAGACGGACGTATTTTCCTCTCCCCCTTCTTCAGAGGGAGAGGAGACCGCCCCTCGCAGCCGCCCTCTTCGGCGGCAAGAGCTGGGCGGTCGGTGAGGGGCAGGAGTTTGCTCCGAACCTTGTGCCACTTGTACGGAGCAAGTTGCTGCCACTCACCTGTCGCTGATTCCGTCGCGCTGACGCGCTCCGGGCGACATCCTCTCCCCCGCGAAGAGGCTGGGGAGAGGAGTAGAAAGACTACCCCTCCGCGAACGGATAAACGACCTTACCCCCGACGATCGTCTGGCGCACGATGCCCTGCAGGCGCGCCTCATCGAACGGCGTGTTGCGCGAGCGCGAATGCATGCGGCTCTTGTCGACGATGAACGGCGCCTCCAGGTCCAGTACAACAATATCGGCCGGCGCACCTTTGACCAGCCGCCCACCCGGCAGCCCCAGAATGCGCGCCGGATTGATGGTCATGGCCGCCAGTAGCGGAATCAGCCCAATCTCGCCATTCAGATGCAGCCGGAGCGCCGTCGGCAGCAGCGTCTCCAGGCCGATGGCGCCATAGGCCGCCTCGGCGAATGGCCGCCGCTTGCCGTCCGTGCCCTGCGGATCGTGGCTGGAGACGATCACATCCAGGCTGCCATCGGCGATGCCCGCCACCATGGCGCGCCGGTCGTCCTCGCTGCGCAAGGGCGGCCGCAGCTTGAAGTAGGTGCGGTAGGAGCCGATGTCGTTCTCGTTCAGCGCCAGATGGTTGATGGTGACGCCCGCCGTTACCTGGAGCGACTTCGCTTTTGCCGCTCGAATGGCGTCCAGGGCTTGGCCGGTGGACAATTGCGCGGCGTGATAGCGCCCACCCGTCAGTTCGACCAGGCGAAGATCGCGCTCAAGCGCGATCACCTCGGCAGCGCCAGGCGATCCCGGCAGACCGAGCCGGGCGGCGACCTCGCCCTCGTTCATGACGCCGGCGCCTGCCAAAGGCTCATCCTCGGTGGCTGACAGCACCAGCGAGTCGAAATCTCGCACGTAGGTCAGCGCCCGTCGCATCACGCCGGCATCGGCGACGCTGCGACGGCCGTTGGAAAAGCCGATGGCGCCCGCGCTTTTCAGCAGTCCGATCTCGGCCAGCTGCTTGCCCTCCAAAGTCTTTGTCAGCGCCGCGAAGGTATGCACGTTGACGATGGCCGTGTCGCGCGCGCGCCGCTGCACGAAGTCGACCAGCGCCATGTCATCAATGACGGGATCGGTGTTCGGCATGCAGACGAAGGTGGTGACGCCGCCCGCCGCCGCCGCACGGCTCGCCGACGCCAGCGTCTCGCGATGTTCCAGCCCCGGTTCGCCGGTGAACACCTGCATGTCGATGAGCCCGGGGATCACCAGATGCCCCTTGGCGTCGATGACGGTGGCCCCCGCAGGCGCGTTGCGGCGCAAATGCGGGCCAAGATCAGCGATCAGCCCGTCCTCGATCAGCAGTCCGCCAGGTTCGTCGCCTGCGGTCGCAGGATCGACCAGACGCGCATTGATGAGAACGGTCGCCGGTTTGTCAGACGAGCGGCGCGGGGACTTGGATTGGGAGGCCATAGGGGCTTTCGGTCGATGTCAGTGTGAGCGGTGGCGCTTGGTAGCATAGCGCCGTTGGTTGATCGATGGGCATCGGATGACGCCTGCCAGGCCTGCGACGCTTCGCCGGGGCATCGAATCATCAATATCGCTATTGCCTAGGCTGTCAGATTTCCGGCCTGATCTGTCTTGCGCCGGCCGGCATTGCACGCTTCAAAAAATGGATATAGGGATGCAGATTCTCTTCGTGCATCAGAATTTTCCGGCGCAATACCAGCATGTTGCTCCCGCCTTGCTGGCGCGCGGCCATAAAGTGCGCGCCATTACCGACGTGGTGAATGCAAAACCGGAACTGGTGCCGCTGGATCGCTATTCAAACACCATAAAACCGCCGCCGGGCCTGATCACGCTGGCCACCCAGTTCGCCGAACATGTCGCGCGCGGCCAGGCGGTCGCGCAACTCGGCGCAAAATTGAAGTCCGAGGGGTACACGCCCGATCTTATTTGCGGCCATCTTGGCTGGGGCGAAACCCTGTTCCTGAAGGACGTCTGGCCGGCGACTAAACTCCTGGTCCACGCCGAGTTCTATTATCAGGCCCGCGGCGCCGATGTCGGCTTCGACCGCGAGGTCTACCCAAACTCGTTGAACGCCGACACCCGCGTGCGCGCACGGACCGCTTCGCTGCAACTCGCCATGAGCACGGCCGACCGCGCGCAGACCGCGACGCACTTCCAGGCCTCGGTGTTCCCGCCGGATCTGCGCAAGAAAATCCACGTCGTGCACGAGGGCATCAACACCACGATTTGCGCGCCGGATCTGACAGCGGTCATCCAATTGCGCAACGGCACCATCAGCCTTCGCCCTGGCGATGAGGTGATCACCTTCGTCAATCGCAACCTGGAGCCCTATCGCGGCTATCACATTTTCATGCGCGCGCTGCCGGCCATCCTGGCGGCGCGGCCGAACGCGCGCGTGATCATCGTGGGCGGCGACGAGGCCAGCTACGGCGGCATGCCCGACCCCGCACAGGGGCCGAACTGGCGCGAGATCTATTTCCGCGAGGTCAAGGACCGTTTGGACCTGTCTCGCGTACACTTTGTCGGCAAAATTCCGTATCCGACGTTTTTGCAGCTCATGCAGGTATCGGCCGCGCACGCCTACCTGACCTATCCGTTCGTACTCTCCTGGTCCATGCTGGAGGCGATGAGCTGCGGCGCGCTGGTGATCGGCTCCCGCACGGCCCCGGTTGAAGAGGCCATTACGGACGGCGAGACCGGCGTGCTGGTGGATTTCTTCGATGTCGCCGGCTGGTCGAACGCGATCATCGATGCGCTGGCCCATCCCGAGCGCTACCGGGCGATGCGCGCGGCGGCGCGGAGGAGCGTGGTGGAGCGGTATGATCTCAAGACCATCGCATTGCCGCAACAGGTGGCGCTGGTGGAGGAGATGCTGGGGTAGGTGCGGCTTGGACCTCCTCTCCCCCAACGCCTCTTCGCGTTGGGGGAGAGGAGACCGCGTCTCGCAGCCGCCTTTTTGCGGCAAGAGCCACGCGGTCGGTGATTCCGTCGCGCTTTGCGCTCCGGGCGACCTCCTCTCCCCTCGCGAAGAGGCGAGGGGAGAGGAGGGTCCACGCCTCACCCATCCTTCTCATGAAAATGATCGTAGATCGCCTCGGCCATGGCTTCGCTGATGCCGTCGACCGTCAGCAGATCCGTCACACCGGCGCGCGAGACCGCCTTCGCCGAGCCGAAATGCTTCAACAGCGCTCGTTTGCGCGTTGGCCCGATGCCCGCCACTTCGTCCAGCGGGTTCACGCCCATCTCCTTTTTGCGTTTGGCGCGGTGCGTGCCGATGGCGAAGCGGTGGGCTTCGTCGCGCAGGCGTTGGACGAAATAGAGCACGGGATCGCGCGGTTCGAGCATGAACGACTCGCGGCCGGGGATGTGGAAGTGTTCGCGGCCAGCGTCGCGGTCAGGGCCTTTGGCGACGCCGACCAGGGGGACGTTTTTTACGCCGAGTTCCTCTAGCACGCCGCGCGCGGCTGAAAGCTGGCCCTTGCCGCCGTCGATGAGCACGAGGTCGGGCCAGTCGGGGAGATCGTCGGAGAGCAGATCTTCGGCCGTCTCCTCATCGGCGCCGATGGGCATGCCGACCGATGGCGCTGGCTTGGGAGTCTCAGCGTCAACTGCATCGCCATCCTCCTTCAACAGCCGCGCAAACCGCCGCCGCAGCACTTCGCGCATCATGGCGAAGTCATCGCCCGCAGCCAGGCCCTCGGCCTTCATGTTGAATTTCCGGTACTGCCCCTTCACGAAGCCCGTCGGCCCCGCGACAATCATCGCGCCGATCGCGCTCGCGCCCTGGATATGGCTGTTGTCATAGACTTCCACGCGGCGCGGCGCTTCGCTCAGCCCAAAGACTTTCCCTACGCCCTCGAGCAATCGACCTTGCGAAGAATTCTCCGCCAGCCGCCGCCCCAGCGCCTCGCGGGCATTGGCCAGCGCATGTTCGATCATGTCCGTCTTGGCCCCGCGCTGCGGCACCTTGATCTCGATTTTTCGCTCGGCCTTGATGCTCAGCGCTTCCTCAAGCAGCTCCCGCCCCGGCACATCGTGCGAGATCAGGATCAGGCGCGGCACCGGCTTGTCGTCGTAGAATTGGCCGATGAACGCCTCCAAAACCTCGTCGACGCCGAGCGTCCGATCCGCACGCGGAAAATACGCGCGGTTGCCCCAGTTCTGGCCGGTGCGGAAGAAAAACACTTGTATGCATGTCAGCCCTCCGTCCTGGTGCGCGGCGAACACGTCAGCTTCTTCAATACCTTCAGGGTTGATGCCCTGGAACGCCTGCGTATGCGAAATCGCCTGCAGGCGGTTGCGATACGTGGCGGCCAACTCGTAATCCTGTCGCTCGGCAGCCGCCGCCATGGCTGCCTGCAGATCGCGCCGCAGCGCGCCGCTATCGCCCTTCAGGAAACGCGTGGCTTCATCGGCCAGCTCGGCATAGTCCCCGGGTGAAATTTCCCCCGTACACGGAGCGGCGCAACGCTTGATCTGATGCAGCAGGCACGGCCGGGTGCGCGCCTCGTAGTAACTGTCCGAGCACGTCCTGAGCAGGAACGCGCGCTGCAAGGTATTGATGGTGTTGACCACCGCCCCCGCCGAAGCGAACGGCCCGAAATAGTCGCCTTTGCGTTTGCGCGCGCCGCGATGTTTGACGATCTGCGCCGCCGCGTGGTCGCGCGCGATCAGGATGTAGGGAAAGGATTTATCATCGCGCAACAGCACATTGAAGCGCGGCCGGAACCGCTTGATGAGATTGGCTTCAAGCAGTAGCGCTTCGGATTCCGTGCGGGTGGTCACGAACTCCATGTTCGCCGTCAGGGCAATCATGCGCGCGATGCGCTGCGTATGGCCGCCCAGGCGCGTGTAATTTGAAACGCGCTTTTTCAGCGAGCGCGCCTTGCCGACGTAGATGACGTCGCCCGCCGCATCCAACATGCGATAGACGCCCGGCGACATGGGCAGGGTTTTCAGGAAGCGATTGATGACGTCAGGGCCGGATTCGCCGCTCCCGACTGGGAGCGGCTCGGTCAAGTCGGTCTCATGCTCGGGCGTGTCGGAAGCAGCGGTCATGCCGGTGAGTATAGCGGCATGATCGCTATCGAAAAACCCTCAGTCGCACGGCCCCGCGGGCGGCTTGGTGTGCCGGCTCAGCAAATCCCAGACCGCGCCGATCGCGCGGCGCACCGGTTCCGGGCCATCCTTGGCGAGTCTCTGCAGCATCGGACGGATGTTGCGCAGATAGGCCGTCTGGTACAACCAGCCCATCAATCCAATCGACACCGCGTAGTCCGCGACACCCACCGTCCGGTCGGTCCATTCCAACTTGTAGGGCGCGGCCGGGGCCATGAAATCGAACGTCGTAATGCCTTCGGCGATAGCTTCGGCGATCATGGTCTCCAGGATCAGGATGCCAGGGCTGAATTTTTCCGCGGCCGGATCGTAGGACGTGAAGTGAAGTCCGCGATAGCTGGCGTCGCTGACCGTGATTTTGGTTGCGACTGACTTGCCGTCGACCGTGAGTTCGACGATCTCGCAACCGGCCGGCCGCTCAATGCTGCCGGCGGCGTCGCGGAAGAACGCATCGAAGCGGGCGTCCGTCACTGCCGTTGACACCAGCCCCTGCTGCTTCAGCCAGTTGCGCTTGCGCTCCATGGCGATGGCGACGGCAGCCATGCGCGGCGCCGATCCCGCCACACGGTGGCAGTCCACCACGCCAGTTTCTTCCATGCGCCGGCGTTTGCGGCGACGATTTTTGCGATCTTTGCCGCTGTAGCGCTGGTCAAACCCCTCAAATGTGGTTTCCCCCGTCAAATCGATGAAGGGAGCGAATTGGACGTTGTCGCGCGGCACGGCGAGTTTGCGCATCAGGGAGCCGGCGGCGCTGTCGTCGCGAACCTTGCGCAGCAACACCAGATCGGCGCCGAGCGAATTGCGCACAAAGTCCCAACCCTGCTGTAGCCAAACATCGCAATTGGGATCGCCGCGGTCGATCAGCACTTCGCCGTATTGGCTGACCGGTTGCCCCATGAAGGTGGCCACACGCAATCCGGCCCGGCGCTGCGTCACCATCGGCCAGATCGAGACCACCTTGCCCTGCTGGCGTCCGACGACGACCGCCAGCCGCGTACCTTGGCCCGCAAGATAGTGCCGGCACCAATGCCAGTTCCAATTGAAGGTGAGGAAGACTTTGCCAGCCGGCGGAGAAATGCACGTATGCAGTTCGGTCCAGTCGGCTTCGATCCGGTCAAAGTCGGCAAGCGTGAAAATCAGCTGCCAGTCCAAAGCCGCAGCGGCTTTCGCCTGCTCTCCGGCCCAGCTCCCAGCTCCGGCGATCTCGCGATCAGAAAAATCGAGAGCGACCGCTCTGGCAATGCCCATTCAAAAACTCCCCGAAGTAATGCGAGGAGATCGAAGCAAGGAGTGTGCCATACCTACAAAAACGGGGTGAGCCAGGCCCACCCCGTCCGGAAACCTATGCGGCCGCGGTTAGCCGCGACGGCAGGGGCGGGCTTCAACGCTGCAGCTCCAGCCGCCACTTTGCGAGCAACTCACGGTTTTGCCGTGGGCCATGCTGAAATGCCTGAAGGCGCTGCCATACTCGAAGTCGACCAGGCCAGCCCAGTTGCCTTCGGCGTCTCTCATGGCGGCAGCCTTGGTGGCTCCAGAGCCCGCTCCGGTATGAAAGTGGTCGGGCATGCAGCACGCGCCGCCCTCACGCTGCGTTTCTCGCCACGTGCCTGACGTACTGCACGAATTGGCCGCGTGCGCGCGGCTGCCCTTGTCGAGGGTTGCGCTGCCGATCATCGCGCAGGCAGCCAGGGCGGAAAGGGCTAGAAGAGAGCTGGTAAAGCGCATGTCATTCCCCGTTTGGAGTGCATCGAAGCGAACGCAAAGACACTGCAGGCCGACCGGTCCGCTCGCGCCTTTGGGGTTGCAGAGCCAAACCGATGTATTCATTGGCAAAAGTTAGTTGGGCTGACAGGGGCTTGGCAAGGCGCAAGAGGCCGCATTGCGCCTGAAATGTGGCAAGTGCTGCCGGATTGTCGGCAGCTGTGGCGGGCGGGACACGGGGGACGGGTGATCTCCCGCGATGGGGAGCACAGTGCGAAACTCTTATTCGGCCGCCTTGCGCGCCGCCTGATGTTTGTTGTGTTGTTTGACTGCGCCTTCAAATGCCACTGGCCAGAATTGGTCGGCTTGCTCGCGGCAGTGCTCTTTCCAGGCCTCTGCCGGCACTGCGCTACCCGAGAAAACCAGCTGCATGTCCGTCGCCAAGGCAAGGCTAAGTTTTAGCAGCTCGCGCACCTCATCTATCGTAAATTGACTGAGGACGCGCGGATCGCCGATCGAATGCGACAAGATGTTATCCCTGAGGGGTTTCAGTTTACCCCGGAGATTGAAAAGCTGCGAATTGGCCGGGTTACCTGGCCAACTCACCGGGACCAGCGCACGAAACTCATCAATGCGCTTGGCATTATCGGCGGCGGCGCCATCTGCTCGAATAGGCGAGTATCCGAGGTCGAGAGCCCATTGTCTGCTGGCGAGGCGCTGTCTGAGAGCTGCGTCATCCAATACTTTCGCCAAACCTAAGAGCGAGTACTGCAACCCCGCTGCCGGTGCAGACAAGATTTCTTGGCGATTGCTCTGCACCTGATCAGTAGCCCGAGCCGCACTAACTAACGCCTCTTTGAAGAACGATTTCCGGATGGACAGGAGCGCGTGATAGGATCTCAGCGCCTCCCTGTTATCTTCCACCGCAAGTAGATCGTTGATGGCTTCCCACTGGGCCCAGGGCTCATATGCGGCTTGCGTGTCCCGCAGCACGCGTTCGCAGTAGTTCTTGACGTAAATCAATTCGCCGAACGTGCCGGACTTTGCTTCGGGCGATCCATATTGCGCCGAATTGGCGGCTCGCTGGCGCGCTTCCACGATAACTTCTAGATCGTCCTGGATCATCGCGCGTTTCTCCCGGCATCGGATGGCTGATCTTGGCCGCGCTCAAAGACATACCATAGATCGACAAAGGTCTTTGCGATTTCGAGGTTGCGCAGGCTCAAAGGGAATCGCCGGCGCAACGTCGTCTCGGGAATGTCGTGACCGCCGGTGGCTACGCGATTCTTGACGCTCTCAATGGATGCCTCGACATTAGCCAAGCGCAAATAGTGCATCTCGACAAAGTATCCGTCTTGTTGCCACAGTGGGATCGCTTGAAGATAGCCGTGCCCTGACAGCGTCGTCTCCAGCGCGAAATCAATCCTTTGAATGACTGCCTCTGCAGTACGGCGCACAAGAATCTGCGCCGCCAACAAATCCACACGGCCCGCAAGTGTACCTTGCACCCGCAACTCCTTGGCAAAATGGTCCGCGTTCAAGAACTCATGATGGCGGGACAGTCTTGCGAAGTACCGCAAGGCGTAGGTGGACTTGCCAGCTCCATTTGGGCCAGCAAAGATCAAAAGGTGCGGTCTGACGGCCAATCAGCTGCGGTCCTCTTTTCGGTCGACCAGTATTCGCAGGGCCAACACCTTGGCGTTGGCGGAAGCCTCCGCCTCGGTCGCGCCATAGGCCATTGCACCAGGAACATCTGGCACTTCACCAATCCAGCGGCCGTCCGTCTCGCGCTCAGTTTCTACGATCATGCGCATGTCGATTGCTAGATTCTATCACGGCTTCTTCTCCACCGCCGCCACCCGCACGCTGAGTTCGCGCAGCTGCTTGGGCGTCGCCTCGGTCGGCGCGCCCATCAGCAAATCTTCGGCCTGCTGGTTCATCGGGAACAGGCTGATTTCGCGCAGGTTCTTGGCGCCCACCAGCAGCATGACCACGCGGTCAACGCCGGCCGCCATGCCGCCGTGGGGCGGGGCGCCGTATTGGAACGCGCGGTACATGCCGCCGAATTTCTCCTCCACCACGTCCGCGCCAAGGCCAGCGACGCCGAAGGCCTTGAGCATGGTTTCAGGCTCATGGTTGCGGATGCCGCCCGAGGCGATCTCGAAACCGTTGCAGACGATGTCGTATTGGAAGGCTTTCAGCGCCAGTTTCTTCTCGTCCGTATCGGCCGCAGCCAAGGCCGCCGCGCCGCCCTGGGGCATCGAGAACGGGTTGTGGGCGAAGTCGATCTTTTTGTCCTCCTCGTTCCACTCGTAGAACGGGAAGTCGGTGATCCAGGCCATCGCATAGCGGTTTTCGTCGACCAGTTTCAGCTCGGCACCCACGCGGTCGCGGGCCTGGCCGGCGAATTTGTAGAATTTGTCGGGGTTACCGGCGGCAAAGAAGGTGGCGTCGCCGACTTTCAGGCCGAGCTGCTTCTGGATGGCGGTGGCGCGTTCAGCGCCGATGTTCTTGGCGACGGGTCCGGCCCCGCCCTCCTCGCCTTCGCGCCAGAAGACGTAGGCCAAGCCAGGCTGGCCCTCGCCCTGCGCCCAGCCGTTCATGCGGTCGCAGAAGGCGCGGCTGCCGCCCGTCGGTGCCGGGATGGCCCAAATGCGGACCTTCGGATCCTTCTCGATCATGCCGGCGAAGACCTTGAACCCCGACCCGCGGAAATGCTCAGTCACGTCCTGCATCTCGATGGGGTTGCGCAGATCGGGCTTGTCCGAGCCGTATTTGGCGATGGCCGTGGCGTGCGGAATGCGCCGCCAGCCCTTGTCGACCTTCTTAGCCCCAGCAAACTCCTCGAACACGCCCGTAACAACCGGCTCCATCGTCGCGAACACGTCGTCCTGCGTAACAAAACTCATCTCCACGTCGAGCTGGTAGAATTCGCCCGGCAACCGGTCGGCGCGCGGGTCCTCGTCGCGAAAGCAGGGGGCGATCTGAAAATAGCGGTCGAACCCCGACACCATCAGGAGTTGCTTGTACTGCTGCGGCGCCTGCGGCAGGGCGTAGAACTTGCCGGGATGGATGCGGCTCGGCACCAGGAAGTCGCGTGCGCCTTCGGGCGACGAAGCCGTCAAGATCGGCGTCGCGAATTCGTTGAAGCCGGCCTCAAACATGCGCTTGCGCATCGAGCGGATGATCGCCTGACGCGTCATGATGTTCTTGTGCAGCGTCTCGCGGCGCAGGTCGATAAAACGGTATTTGAGACGGACATCCTCGGGATAATCCGGCTCGCCGAACACCGGCAGCGGCAGCTCCTCGGCCTTGCTCAGGACCTCAATGTCGGTCGCGACCAGCTCAACCTCGCCGGTTGCCAGGCTCAGGTTTTCCGTGGATTCGCCCTGCTTGTCCTTATTGGTGCTGAGCGGGCGGCTGCCAACCACGCCATCGACGCGCACCACCCATTCCGACCGCAGCCTTTCGGCCGTCTTGAAGGCCGGAGAGGTCGGATTTGCGACGATCTGCGTCATCCCATAGTGATCGCGCAAATCGATGAACAGCACTCCGCCGAGATCGCGCACGCGGTGCACCCAGCCGGAAATGCGTGCGGTCTTGCCCACATCGGCCTTGCGCAAAGCTCCGCAGGTGTGGCTGCGATAGCGGTGATTCTGGGCGTCGGCCATGGCCGTTTCCTTCGCAAATCAGGGTTTGCGCGAAAAAGCACATGGGGGGTGCGGGTTGTCAAGCTGGGGGCGGCGGGGGACATGATGTTCGGCTTCGGCCCGCTCCGGCGCTAGCGGTTGCGCACCAACGCAGAGCCGAAGCTGAACTTCGTGTCCCCAGTTTACCGGCGAGCGTCCCGAAGACTGGGGACACGAAGGCCCTGTCCGGCTTGAGCTTATTGGTCCCTCGAACGTCGCGTCAGGCCGGACAGCGCCATCATGTCCCCGAAGTCAACCGCGTCTCCCACGCGAACGCGTGCCTCACGATGGTATCGAGATCGTCCAGCTCCGGCGTCCAGCCCAGCGTCTCGCGGATCCGCGACGCATCGGCCACCAGCGCGGCAGGATCGCCGGGGCGGCGTGGCACGAAATTGACCTTGAAATCGACGCCGCTGGCTTTCTTCACGGCCTCGATGACCTCACGCACCGAATAGCCCGTCCCGTAACCGCAATTGAACACGTCGGACCCGCCACCGTTCCGCAGATGCGCGAGCGCCGACATATGGGCGCGGGCGAGATCGCTGACATGGATGTAGTCGCGCACGCAGGTGCCGTCCGGCGTCGGATAATCCGTCCCGAACACCTTCAGCTCGGCGTGCTGGCCCAGCGCGGTCTGGCAGGCGACCTTGATCAGATGCGTGGCGCGCGGCGTGGATTGGCCGGTGCGGCCTTCCGGATCGCTGCCTGCGACGTTGAAATAGCGCAGGGCCACATAGCGAAACTTATGCGCGAAGGCCGTATCGGCCAGCATCATCTCGGTCATGAGTTTTGACGTGCCGTAGGGCGAGATCGGCTTCAGCTCTGAGGTTTCCTTCACCGGCTCGCCATTGCCCATGCCATAGACCGCTGCCGTCGAGGAAAAGATGAAATGCGGCACGCCCGTCGCCACCGCTGCGGCCATCAGCGAACGGGATTTCACGGTGTTGTTGTGATAGTAGCCCAGAGGATCGGCAACCGACTCCGGCACGACGATGGACCCGGCGAAATGGATGATGGCCTCGATCTTGTGCTCGCGCAGCAGCGCCGAAACGCGCGCGTCATCGCCGATATCGCCCACGATCAGCGGAACATCGCCAGGAACCACACTGCGCACGCCGGTCGAGAGGTTATCCAGGACGACAACGTTTTCACCCGCGGCGCGCAGCTCAAGCACCATATGGCTGCCGATGTAGCCGGCCCCGCCAGTCACCAGAACGGTCATGCGTCAAACTCCGTATCGATTGCTGGAGGGTACACGTGCATAAGACATGCCGGGCGCGCTGCTGGTGCTGACGTTAAGCCTACCCACGCGAACTGATGCCGCCTCGTCCGTTAGCATCCTATCTGGATTGCGCCTTGCAGTGACCGCTCCGGTCTCCACCTGTCAATACGAGATCGTCCCATGCGACACAAACCTGTCCGCAAAGCCGTTTTCCCGGTGGCTGGCCTCGGAACGCGTTTTCTGCCCGCAACCAAGACGGTGCCCAAGGAATTGCTCACGGTGGTTGACCGTCCTGTCATCCAACACGTGGTCGACGAGGCGCGCGAGGCCGGCATCGAGCAGTTCATTTTCGTTACGGGCCGGGGCAAGTCGGCGATCGAAGACTATTTCGACCATGCCCCCGAGCTGGAGGAGGCTTTGCGCGCGCGCGGCCGTAACGCGGATCTCGCCGAGCTCCTGACGACGATCCCCAAGGCCGGCACGGCCAGTTTTACGCGTCAACAAGCCCCGCTTGGGCTCGGCCATGCTGTCTGGTGCGCGCGCGAACTGATCGGCGATGAGCCCTTCGCTCTATTGCTGCCCGACATGGTGACCCAGGCCGATACGAAATTGTCGCCAGGTAAGCGCTGCTTGGCCCAGATGCTGGACGTCTTCGAACGAACCGGCGGCAACGTCATCGCCGTCGAGGAAGTCCCGGCAGAAGAGACCCATAAGTTCGGAATCGTCGCGTTGGGCGCTGGCGTCGATCCGGTCTGGCCAATCACGGCCATGGTGGAAAAGCCACCGCAAGGCACGGCGCCGAGCAATCTCTACATTATGGGCCGCTATATTTTGCAGCCCGAGGTGTTCGCCCACCTATCGCGTATGGAAAAAGGCGCAGGTGGAGAAATCCAGATCACGGACGCCATGGTGCATCTGATGACGCAACAGGCCTTCACAGCCGTGCGCCACCTTGGCCGAACCTTTGATTGCGGCTCGAAGCTCGGCTTCCTGGCTGGCAATGTGGCGCTTGGCCTGGCGCGCGAAGATCTTGGGCCAGACTTGAGGACGGTCTTGAAGGGGCTGCTGTGACGACGCGCCGGTGGTGGCTTGAAGTCCGGACGTCGACCTCCGTCCCTACTGTAGCAACCCATCCAACACGAACGGCTGATGCTGCTTCGGCGCGGCCTTCTCGGCCTTCTGCTCGGCCGCCGCGGCGCCGCCCGGTGGCTCCAACGGGCCGTTGACGCCGCAGCTGGCGAGCGCCAGCCCTGCGATCACCACGACCAAACCTGCCCGAATGAAAGCGCCCATAGTCTCCCCAACCGGTCCCCCCGGCCTCTCAGACGATCACTCTAACCCTCCGAAAACTCTTTCTCCAAACGCTTTAGCCAGGCCGTGGCCATTTTTCGCACGTTCTGTGGCGCGGTTCCCCCATAGCTGGTCCGGCTCGCAACGGAACTCTCCACTGTCAGCACCGAAAACACCCTTTTGTCGATGCGGTCATCCACAGACCGCATAGCCTCCAGCGGCAGCTCGTCCAGCCGCACGCCGTCCTTCTCGGCCCGCGCGACAACCTGGCCAGTGATGTGGTGGGCGTCGCGGAACGGCACGCCGGCCTCGCGCACCAGCCAGTCGGCCAGATCCGTCGCCGTTGAGTAGCCGCGCATGGACGCGCGCCGCATGTTTTCAACCTGGGGCTGCATGTCGGCGACCATGCCCGTCATAGCAGCGAGCATCAGTTCGAGCGTGTCGAGCGCCTCGAACGTCGGCTCTTTGTCCTCCTGCATATCCTTGGAATAGGCCAAGGGGAGGCCCTTCATAACCATAACGAGCCCCTGGAACGCCCCGGCGATGCGCCCGATTTTGGCCCGCGTGAGCTCGGCGGCGTCAGGATTGCGCTTTTGCGGCATGATGGACGAGCCGGTGGTGAAGGCGTCCGAGAGCTTGATGAAAGCGAACTCGGCCGAGCACCAGAACACGATTTCTTCGGCGATGCGGCTGAGGTGGACGGCCGTGATGGTGGCGGCTGACAGCGTTTCCAGCACGAAGTCGCGGTCGGCGACGCTGTCGAGGGAGTTGGCGGTGGGGCGGTCGAAGCCGAGCGCCTTGGCGGTCATGTCGCGGTCGATGGGGAAGCTGGTGCCCGCCAGCGCCGCCGCGCCGAGCGGGCACTCGTTCAAGCGAACCCGCGCATCGGCGAAACGGCCGCGGTCGCGCGCAAACATTTCCACATAGGCCATCAGGTGATGGCCAAAGGTGACAGGTTGGGCGGTCTGAAGGTGGGTGTAGCCGGGCATGACGGTATCGGCGTGCGCAAGCGCCTTTTCGGCCAACACGTGCTGCAATTGGGCCAGTCGCCGCCCTGTCGCCTCCAGATGACCGCGCAAATACAGCCGGAAATCCGTCGCCACCTGATCATTTCGAGACCGCGCGGTATGGAGCCGCCCCGCAGGTTCACCGATCAAGGTCTTGAGGCGGCTTTCGACGTTCATGTGCACGTCTTCCAGCGCGCGCGAAAACTGGAAGGACCCGGCGGCGATGTCTGACGCAATCGTGTCTAGACCTTCCGCGATGCTTGCCGCATCTTCGGCGCTGAGAATCCCCGCTTTTGCCAACATCGCGGCATGCGCCTTGGATCCCTGTATGTCCTGGGCGGCCAGCCGCTTGTCGAAATCGATGGAGGCATTTATCTGCTCCATGATTGCCGATGGTCCGGCCGCGAACCGGCCTCCCCACATGCTGTTGGAACTGGCGGACTTTGCAGGTTTTTGAGGTGACTTTTTCATGTCGGATGAACCAAAGGTCGGGGCGCCGACGCAGGGCGCGCGCGGATATGGCGTCTGGGGGGCGATCGCAGCGGCGGTGCTGGCCGTCGGTCTTGCTCTCTATCTGCAAGGCCAGGGGGCTGGCAAGGGCGGCGCGGCGCCGGCTGCCGTGGGAGGGGTCAATCTCAAGGGCCTCAACACGGGTGAAATGGCGGCGTTCTTGTACAACCCTGCGCTCCCCCTGGTGCCGGCCGTTGGCTTCAAGGATGCCGACGGCAAGGACCTGACTTTAGAGGCGTGGCGCGGCAAGGTGGTGCTGCTGAACCTGTGGGCGACCTGGTGCGTGCCATGCCGCCACGAAATGCCGGCTCTCGACAAACTCAAGGCAGACCTGGGCGGCAAAGACTTTGACGTCATCGCGCTCTCGAGCGACCACGGCGGTCTCGACAAGGCGCGCAAATTCTGGAGCGATACCGGCATCAAATCGCTCGGGCTCTACACCGATACCAGCGATGCCCAGCACAATTTAAGCGTCGTTGGCCTGCCGACAACGTTGCTGATCGACCGCACCGGGCGCGAGATCGGCCGCCTTATTGGCCCTGCCGAATGGGCCAGCCCAGAAGCCAAAGTGTTGCTGCTGGCGGCGATCAAGGGGTGAGCGTTTGCCCGGCCACGACCTCACCCGTCAATTCAGTCGACGCCGCCGGTAGCTGTCGTAGCTGGCGATAGATCCGCACACCATCCGCGCCACTTCTGGCTCGTCGATGGTCGCGCTCATCCAGCCATTGTCGCCCAGTTTACGACCTTGCCAAAGATGGTCGCGCCAATCGCCCGCCAGACCCCGGACATAGAAGCCATTGGCGGTCGGGAATACGGCGATGGCGTCGCCTCGGGCCAGGCGGCGCAACAGTTCGGTCGGCGCCCCCTCGGCATGGGCGATCTCAAATGAGGCTTGGCGATAATCGTCATCAACCACGATCATGAGGCTGGGATTGCCGGCCCGGTCGAGCCCCAGGATGCCGGGGGGATGCAGGCAGGCGCAGTATTCGATGATCGCGTGGTCGGCGACGAAGCCGGCGAAAGCGTCGCGTACGGCCGGATCCAGCAGAAAGCGCGCATCGGCACGGATCAGCGCCGGTTCGATCGGACCGGTCAGGGCGCGGAAGAACTCCAGCTGCAGGCGATGCAGATGATCTGTGATCGTCTCGGTTATGCCAGCTGACTTTCGGGACAGCACGGTCTCGGTCAATCCTGCCCGGCTGTCTGGGCCGGCCTCGGGAAGCAGCAGTTTGCGCAGTGGTGGGTCGGACAATGCGTGCAGCGCGCCGAGGTCGGTCAGCGCGGGATCCGCCACGATAACCGAAGCGCGAGCGAACCGGCTGGCGTCGGCGAAAACGCGCGGCAGCCGCGAGGCTTGCAGATGCAGCGCGCGCTCGACCGGATCGCGGATGTATTCCAGCGTCCCTGGCGGCGCCATCGCGTCGGCAGCGAACGGGACGTCATGGCCGCGCCATTGGCCCCGAACATGGGCGACGGCATCGTCAACCGAGCGAAAGGCGACGCATTGGAATGCACCCCGCAGCCTCATCACCAGAGCGTGCAAAAAGTCGGGATCGTCGTCGACCAGCACAACTGAGGTGGGATGGTAGAGCGGCGCGACCGGATCGTGCGCCGTGACAGGCCTGAACATGGATGCATCCCCGAAACAGACGGCTGGAATGAGCATCAGCATGCGCGTTAAGGATTTGCGACTTCTAAATGGACACACTGGGGACGCACCTAGGGCGAGCGGCCGAAATGATTGGAACTCCAGAAAAAAGTGCCGATGCGAACCGTCTAAAGTGGCGTTCGAACGGTGCGGCGTGGCCCCATTTCCGACCACATGCTGCATCAGACCGGGACCCGCTCGAAAGCCAGATCGGCGCGGGGCAATGGCGCAATACACACACAACAATGACGGATAGCAGCATGTATGCAGCTTGGCTCGCCCGCGGTCTCATCTGTCTCATCGCGGCGCTGTCGTTCGGGACGGGCCTCGCCCATGCCGCCGCGCCCACGACGGCCGGCTTCCGGCAATTCCTGCAGGGCGTCTGGCCGGATGCTGAAAAAATCGGCGTGTCGCGCGCAACCTTCGATCGTGCGATCACCGGCCTGCAACCAGACTTCTCACTGCCGGAACTTGAGGGACTGCCGCAGCGCAAACCCAATACAGCGCAGGCGGAGTTCTTACGTCCGGCAGGCGACTACTTGAAAGCGTCCCGCATCGACGGCTTGGCCAAGCGTGGCCAGGCCGTGGCGGCGCAATGGAGCGACGCGCTCGGCGGCATAGCGAAGAAGTACGGAGCACGTCCGAGCGTTCTGCTCGCCATCTTTGGACGCGAGACCGACTACGGCAAAGAGAAAACCACCAAGTCGGTGCTGCAGGTGATCGCGACCCAAGCTTACGCGGGCCGGCGCAAGGAGTATTTCCGCGACCAATTTGTCTGGGCCTTGAAGATTCTTGAGGATGGCGACGTGACGGCGGCCGGCTTCACCGGGTCCTGGGCCGGCGCCTTTGGGCTGACGCAATTCATGCCGACCGGTTTTCGCGACTACGCGGTGGATTTTGATGGCGACGGCAAACGCAATGTCTGGACATCTGTGCCTGATGCGCTGGCCACGACGGCGGTGGAACTAAACAAGGCCATCGACCGCGACGGCACGCCCGTTGGCTGGCAACGCGGAAAAGCCTGGGGCTACGAAGTGCGCAAGCCCAAAGCGATGGATTGCACCTGGGGCGGTTTCGACCGGCCGCGTCCGCTCAAGGATTGGGTCAAACTTGGGTTTACACGCGCCTACGCCAAACCTTTCAAACCAACCGAATTGAACGATCCTGCGTTTCTGCTGCTGCCGGAAGGGAGCAATGGGCCCGCCTTTCTGGTGTTCAACAACTTCCTGGCGCTGAAGGTTTACAACTACGCCGATCTGTATGCGCTGTTCGTCGGGCACCTAGCCGATCGCATCGACGGCGGCGAGCCGTTCGAGGCCAAATGGGCCGAGCAGAGCCATTTGACGGAAGCAGAAGTTTTTGGCCTGCAGAAAAGGCTCATCGCGCAGGGACACGAGATTGGCAAAGTGGATGGCAAGATCGGCTCAAAGATGCGCGTCGCAATTGGCGAGTTTCAGAAGAGCCAGAAACTGCCCGTCACCTGCTATCCGTCAGACGCCGATCTCGCGGCGCTGAACGCGGTGCAATAGGGATACTGCTACTTCTGCAACCGCACGCCCACCACAACCTGATCTTCGGCATAGGCCTTGGCGGCGTCCGTGGACGCCAGCGTCGTGCGCTTGATATCGCCGGTCAGCGCGACCGTGCGGTTGAGATCGTACTCGATCCCGAAGTGTCCGGAACGCTCCGTCTCGGCCAGCGCCAGCCCTGGATAGGTCCGGCGTGTTTCGCTGATGCCGGAGGTCATTGAGAGCCAGCGGCGGAACTCGTGCTTCACGTCCAGGCCGATTTTTGTCGTGCGGATGGCGGTCGCGCCAACGGCATCGGTCACGCCAAGGTCGGACGCGGCGGCGAACGTCAACGTCGTCAGCGCCGAGGGGAGCCAGATGACATTGGCGCCGCCTACCAGGCCGCCAGCGGTATCGGCGGCGGAATTGGCCGTTGCCACACGCGCCAGGCCCAGGCTGAAAACGCCGCTGAGTTTTGCGGACGGGTCGGACTCCAATCCGATACGAGCCTCGTTGGCCACGGCATCGGTGCCGCTCGCATCATTGAAATCACGGCCGACGCGCTTACCCGTTCCGACCAGGGTCAAGCTGGGTGAAACTTCGTAAGCTGCGCGCGTATCAACCGTGCCGTCGCGGAATCTTATCGGACCGCCGCCTGAATCGCCCTGGTCGTTGTCGGCGACGGAGCCGTGCAGGCGCAGCGCCAGGCGGTTGATCTTGTGGTTGATCGCCGCGCCAAGCGTCGCCGTCGTGGCGCTCGGCCGCATGGTCGCGCCCGCCGGCAGATTGGGGTCCGAGTGCGGGATTTTGCCGAGTTCATAAGCCGCTTCGCCGTCGAGACTGGTGCCCTCGCGGATGTCGTAGCGGCCGTTGATATCGACATTCAGCTCGCGGTTGTTCTCATCGCCCAGGTGCATCTCGCGGGCGGTCATGCCGCGCAGATCGACTGACACGAAATGGCGCGACCAATCCGATTCCAACGTAAAGGCGGGGCGCAACACCAGCGCCACATCGCTTTGGCGATTGCTCTGCGACTGGCGCACATTGTCCGAATACACCGTTTCAGCCGTGATGCTCGGCATCAGTGTGAAGCTGCCGATCTTGTAGCCAACGGGGGCGTAGGGGTTCTCATCATCTTCTGCGGCGATCTGGGCACGGAGCGATGGCGCAACGCCGCCATCACCCTCGGTGTCGCCATTCGCAGCGTCGGGAAGCGCGGCATCGCTCGGCGGTTCGACGGCAGCGGGGCGGCGCGCGGGAGCTGGCTCCTCGACCACGGGTCGCGAGCGGCCGGCGGCGGCACGGGCGTCGCGGCGCGGGGCGGCGGCAGGCCTCAAACGGATTGGTATTGGCGCCGGCGAAACGTCCGTCAGCGGATCCTGGCTCGCCTCGGCAGGCGTTGACAGCAGCTTTCCGTCCCCTGCCATATCGCCATCAACGGGAGCCGAGTCGACCGGCTTGGCGAGCTGACCGTCCGTGTTGGGAGCATCTGTCGCCGGGCCGGGGAGTGCGCCATCCTGGCCCGGGGCAGGCGTAGGGACCGCTTCAGGCACAATGACCGGAGTCGGGGCGGCCATCTGCGGGGCGGAAGGCTCTGGCGGCGCTGGCTCGACGGCCGGCGCCGCGTCCGGTTCGGGCTTGCTGGCGCGCAGCTCCTGCAGGATTTTCTCGGTCACAGGCGAGGCCTGATTGACCGCGGCGCCAGCATCGGGCGTCGCTTGCTGCGCACTGGCCGTTGCGGCCGCCAGAAATGGCATCGTCAGCGCCAGGGCGGTGGTTGTCAGCAGATTGGCTCGAAACACTGTCTTGCGCACGGGAACAACGCCTTCTGGCCACTTCGGGAACGCCGGTATGCTCGAACAAGCGCCGACCCTACCGCGCAAGCGTTAAGGACGCGTTTCAGGATGATTCGAATTGAGACAGGGGACAGAAAATGGCCGCAGACTGGACAGTGCGGCCAGCAACGCTCACAACGTGCCGGGATCAGGAGTTGGAGCCGTTTTCGATGACAACAGGCGCGCGCGAAAAACGATCGGCCAAGGCGAACGAGCCGTCGGCGGCTGGCCCGCTGGCGTCCGCGCTAAGAACCGTCGGCCTGGAGACCGAAGGTCTGATTGCGCTTGAAGCCATGCTGCGCACCACCATGGCCGAAACATTTGCGCGAGCCACCGCTCTGATGGCAGGTGCGCAGGGCCGCGTGATCGTCACCGGCATCGGCAAGAGCGGCCATGTCGGGCGCAAAATTGCTGCCACCCTCGCCTCGACCGGCACGCCGGCCTATTTCGTCCACCCCACCGAAGCCAGCCATGGCGACCTCGGCATGGTGACGGGCAAGGATGTCATCCTGGCGCTGTCCTGGTCCGGCGAGACGGCGGAGCTGGGGAGCATCATCACATATGCGGGCCGCTTCGCCGTGCCGTTGATAGCGGTCACTTCGCGCGAAAACTCGTCCTTGGCCAAGGCGTCCGAGGTCGTGCTGCTGCTGCCGCGCGCGACCGAGGCCTGCCCGCACGGGCTCGCTCCCACCACGTCCACCACCATGCAGCTGGTGCTAGGCGATTGCCTGGCCATCGCACTGCTTGAGGGCAAGGGCTTCTCCGCGAATGATTTCAAGGCCTTCCACCCCGGCGGCCAGCTCGGCGCCAGCCTGCGCCATGTCGGCGACATCATGCACAAGGGCGAGGCCCTGCCGGTGGTGCGCGAGGGCACGCTGATGAGCGAGGCGCTGGTGACGATGAGCGAAAAATCGTTCGGGTGTCTCGGCGTGGTGGATGGCCGCGGCAAGCTCGCGGGGGTCATCACCGACGGCGACTTGCGCCGGAAAATGGGCTCGGACCTGCTGGGGATGCGCTGCGCCGACATCATGACGGCGCGGCCCAAAACCATTGGCCCGGCGTCGCTGGCGTCCGCCGCGCTGGAGATGATCAACGCCGCGAAGATTACCTCGCTGTTCGTGGTCGAAGCCGGCAAGCCGGTCGGGATCGTGCACGTGCATGATTTGTTGCGGTTGGGGGTGGTTTGAACGGCAACGCCCCGGAACCGTTTCGGGTACCGGGGCGCGCAGTCAAAAACCTGCCCGGGACTTGACTATTCCTTCGGGCGGCGGAACTTCTCGTGGCAACCCTTGCAGCCGTCGCCCAGTGCGGGGATGGCGGCCTTGAAGGCGGCTTCGTCGCCAGCGGCCTTCACGACTGTTGCGGCTTTGTACCAGGCGCCGCCGACGGTTTCAAAACCCTTGCGGTCAGACCAGATCTCGGCCTTGGCCCAGGTCTCCAGGGTCTCGCCCTTTTCCGCGCCAGCAGCCCAGAACTTGTCCCAGGCGGCGCAGGCGGCGTCTTCGGCGGCGAAAGCGGCGGCGACGGCGGCCTTATCGAACGGCTTCTCACCCTTCATGATCGGCATGAACACGCCGAACGACGCGCCATGCGCCTTCATGCAAGCCTGGCGGCCTTTCACGGCGTCATCGCCAGCGCCGGCGAATGCGCTGGTGGCCATCAATCCTGCGCCGAGCAGCGCCAGCGCACCGAGCGCAATATTCGTCAACTTCATGTCCGGTCCTCCGAAGTGGTTTCGACTTGGCTTCCAATCCGCCTCAACTGCGCCTTTGCAAGGCGCAAGCGAACTCGATGCATGCACTTGCTAGCATAGTATTGGATGGCAAGGAAGGTCCAGGCAACTGAGGGAAACCACGTAGGACGAAAGCCGCTCAAGCGCCCGGCGACATCCCCTCCGTAAGCACCACTGTGCCCCGGGCGCCGGTCACGCGCACCCGCGCACCAACTCCCGCATCCGGCCCCTCGGCGATCCACAGCGTGTCGCCGATCCTGACCTTTCCGCGCCCCGCCACGATCGGCTCGGCGACTTCCACGATCTGGCCTTTGTAGCGGTTTCCGGGCTTGTTCAGCGTCGAGCGATCCGTGATCGAAATGCCGTAGCGCAGAACCATGCGGGCGAACACGGCGAGCCCGACCGACAGCACGGCGAACAGACCAAGCTGCGGGCCGGCGTCGAGATGCAGCAGCGCCAGCAGGAGGCCGACCAGCGCCGCGGCGAGCCCGAACCACAACAGGAACACGCCAGGCGCGAGCATTTCGAGGGACAGCAGCACCGCAGCGACGGCGAGCCAGACCCAAATCGCATTGCCAGAGTTCAGAATGTCGAGCGACATGTGTGTTTCCTCAATCTCGCTACCAACGGACACTCACGGCCAACCTGCTTTCGCTACGCCTTCGGCAGCGAACTCGGCCGCCGTCCCGAGCCATCCGAAGCGGGGCCGCCACCGCCGAAGGCTTCCTTGGCGATCTCGCTGATGCCGGCCAGCGAGCCGATGACGGCAGACGCTTCCAGCGGCATCATCAGGATCTTCTGGTTCGGCGACTTGGCGATGGCTTCCAGCGCCTTCACGTAATTGTTGGCGACGAAGTAGTTCAGCGCCTGGATGTTGCCGCCCGCGATGGCGTCCGACACCACCTTGGTGGCTTTGGCTTCGGCCTCGGCGGAACGCTCACGCGCCTCGGCATCGCGGAAGGTCGCCTCCTTGCGGCCGTCGGCGGCCAGGATGGTCGCCTGTTTCTCGCCTTCCGCCTTCAGGATCGCCGACTGCCGCGCGCCTTCCGCCTCCAGGATCTGCGCGCGCTTGTCGCGTTCCGCCTTCATCTGGCGGCCCATGCTCTCGATCAGATCGCGCGGCGGGGCGATATCCTTGATTTCAATACGCGTCACCTTCAGGCCCCACGGACTGGTGGCGTCGTCGATGATTTTCAACAGTCGCTGGTTGATGGCGTCACGATTGGACAACAACTCGTCGAGATCCATCGAGCCCATCACGGTACGGATGTTCGTCATGGTCAGGTTGCTGATGGCCTGCTGCAAATTGGCGACCTCGTAAGCCGACTGGGCCGCGTCGATCACCTGGTAGAAGGCGATACCGTCCACCCGCACCATGGCGTTGTCCTTGGTGATGACCTCCTGGCTCGGGATGTCGAGCACCTGCTCCTTCATGGAGATGCGGTAGCCGATGCGGTCCATGAACGGCGTCAGGATATGCAGGCCGGGTTGTAGCGTCCGGGTGTAACGGCCGAAGCGCTCCACGGTATAGTTGGAGCCCTGCGGCACCACTTTTATGGTGGAGTAGAAGGCGATCACCAGAAACAGGAGGAGAATGATGATCGGCAGCGACGTCAAAAGGAACACAAAGTCCACGACGGGCCTCCAGGGTTGGAATTCGAAACGGAATTCGCGCGCTAGATATGGGAAGCGGCGAGTGAATTTAAAGAGGCGGGTACTTTGTATCGGTTCATAGCTGATTTGGCCGCCTCCATGTAAGTCACTAATAAATAGCATCTTTTTCCACCCCCTAGCCACCGCGACCGGACCCTATGTCGCCCCCTCACCGAATGTGCTCTTATCGCGGCGCTTGAAGGAAAAACCGCCATGGTCGACACGCGCGAACTGTTGAACACGGGACCGATTGCGGAAGGCGCTGCGCGCCGCGCCGGCGGCCGCGAGGGGCGAAAACAGCTGCGCGCCACGCCCGTCCCCTCGTTCAAGACCCTGACGCGGAACATCCCGGTCTACGAAATTTTACCCAATGAAGCCGTCGAGCTGATCCATGAGGAAAGCTGCCGCATCCTGGAGGAGGTGGGTTGCGAGTTCCGCGACGACGAGGCCATTGCCATGTGGACCGCGGCCGGCGCCACGGTGAAGGGGACACGGGTGCATATTGACCGCGCCCAACTGATGGAGTTGGTCGGCAAGGTGCCAGCTGAGTTCACCATGCACGCCCGCAACCCCGAGCGGACCGTAAAAGTCGGCGGCAAGCATTCAATCTTTGTACCAATGTATGGCGCGCCTTATGTGCGCGATTTTGAGGGAGTGCGGAGATATTCGACGAAAGAGGATCTCTATAACTTCCACAAGCTCGCGTATCTCTCGCCAGAACTGCACTCCACCTCCTCGATCATCTGTGAACCGATGGATGTGGCGGTGCCCAAGCGGCATCTCTCGATCATGTACGGCTGCCTGCGTTGGTCGGACAAGCCGTTCATGGGCATCGTCACGGCCAAGGAGCGCGCCGAGGACGTGATGAAAATGGCCGGCATCGTGTTTGGCGACGATTTCGTGCGTGACAACACGGTGCTGGCGTCAGTCATCAACTGCAACTCGCCGCTGGTGTGGGACCGCACCATGCTGGACGCGGCTAAAGTCTACGCCGCGCACAACCAGCCGCTGCTAATCTCGCCATTCGCCTTGTGCGGAGCATCCACAAGCGCCTCGACCGTGGGCGCCATAGCGCAGGTGAACGCCGAAGCGCTGGCCGGTATCGCCTTCACGCAGCTGGTGCGCGCGGGAAGCCCGCAGGTGTACGGACAGTTCATGGTGACGGTGGACATGAAGTCCGGCGCGCCGATGGGCGGCACGCCGGAAGCAGCGCAGATGACTCTGATTATGGGGCAGCTGGCGCGCAAATACAAATTGCCGTTCCGCACCAGCGGGTTCCATGTCGGCTCCAAACTGCCGGATGCGCAGGCGGGCTACGAGAGCAACATGCTGATGCACGCCGCGATCCTGTCCGGGGCGAACTACATCTGGCATGTGGCGGGCTGGCTGGAGGCGGGGCTGTGTGCGTCATATTCGAAATTCATGTTGGACTGCGAGCAGCTCGGCGCCTGGTATAAATATGCGCAGGGCGTGGACATGAGCGACCTCAAGGACGCCATGCAGGCCGTGCGCGAAGTCGGGCCGGCGGGCCACTTCCTCGGTACGGCGCATACCTTGAAACACTTCGAGAAAGCGTTCTTCCTGCCCAGCATGATGGATTTCAACAATTTTGAAGCCTGGTCGGCCGAGGGCGCAAAGGATGCCGAGCAGCGCGCGCTTGCCAAGGCGAAGTCGCTGCTCGATACCTACGAGGAACCGAAGCTGGACGAAGGCAAGCACGAGGCGCTGAAGGCGTTCATCGCCAAGCGCGAGCGCGAATTGCCCGATGATGTGACGTGATTTTTGCACCGGACGTCATTTGTAGGGGCGACCCCGGGGGCCCCCGAGGGCAGCAAAACGGGCAGCATCAAGGCGACCCCCCGG
>JANMVX010000244.1:0-19810 GCA_031393505.1 Hyphomicrobiaceae bacterium
AAGTGCCGATTGGAAAGGCGGTAGCAGAAGAAGTCCAGAAAGCCTTGATCAAGTCCGGAATGATCAATGCCGACGGAAAGATTGGCGCGGCGTTCACTCCCAAAGACAAGAATTTCTCGCTGAAACTACCCAAAGCGCTTGTCGATCTCGGGCCTTCCATCATCGATCTGCTCGGCAGCTATCAGATCGAACGCCATGTGAAGCGCGAGTCCGATCAGCGCCAAAACCGTCTCAGGAAGGACGTCACGCTGACGCCGGAGTTCAAGACGCTGCAGGCAGGGGCTGGCCGAGAGGCCGACGCTTTCGGCGAGCACGACGTTGGTCATGCGCCCGTTGCCTTGCAGCGTCGCGAGGATCGCAATGTCGGTCTCATCCAGTTTTGGCCGCTCACTCACGGACGCTCTCCAAAATCAGCCGCCTCGAAGCTCATCCTGATGAGCTTTCACGAGGTCGGCCATGCTGTTGAAGCGAAAACTGTACTTCGGCATGGTCCCTGGGTCCATCGTTGCGCCGAAGCCGGTATCCGCGTGGCGCCGGTAGATCCAAGCCGATTTCAGACCGCAGATGTTCGCCGGCGCGTGATCGTGGAACATGCTCTCGGCCGTGTGCAGGACTTGCTCCTCTGCAATGCCGAGCGATTTCAAGTTTTCGAGCATGTAGGAAGAGTTGCGTTGGTCGGGCTTGTAAGACCCGATGTCCTCGGCAGCATAGATCGCGTCGAAAGCGACCTGCAGGCGCCGGTTACTCAAAGCAAAGCTCACATTGTCGACGTTCGAGAGAATGACCAGTTTGAAGTGACGCTTGAGGTATTGCAGCGCGCCAGGGCTATCTGCGAATGCTGGCCAATCGCCCACGGAGCGCCCGTAAGCGAGGCAGTCCTCCCAGGTGATACTGACGCCCCATTCATCGGCGAGCCGCTTGTAAACGATAGCGAGCACATCGCGGTAGACTTTTGCAGGCCTGATTACCCACTTGCGTACGCGCATATGATGTCCGCATACGGCCTTGGCGTCGTGCGCACGGCCACGCAGGCGAGGCGGGCGAGCATGTCCGGCAGGTTCGAGCGGCGGTTGAACCGGTACTGGAACTCTGCGAGATAGCGGTGAAGGTACTGTCGGCGGATCACGTGGAAGGTTCCAGCTGTCGCCGTTTTGAGGTTGCCCAGGACCGTGTTCACCCAGCGGAAGCAGTGGAGCTTTTGGGGATGGGCGATGTTGTTGACGACGGTCCGGCTGTGCTCGTAACCGGCTACGGCGATGGCCTTGAAGCAGTCGAGCCCGTCGCTGACGATCCAGCTGCCGGGGGCGAAACTCGTCGTGGCGATGCGCGTGATCTCGGCCCGGTTGTGGCTGGTGACGGTGTGAAACTGGACCCGCTGTGGCCGGCCGCCACGGGTCTCGACGGCGATGACGAAAGGGATCTTATTGCTCCCGGCCCGTCCAGGTTTCCCACCATTATCAAGGAGTTGCTTGCCACCCATGACGGCGTCGTCGACTTCGATCCGGCCTTCGAGTGTAGCGCGACAATCTGGATGAGAACGGCGCGTCAATCAGGATGCGACGAGGCGGCCGAGCGATTTGATGATTGACGCTGGCCACGGTGATGGCAAGCGCTTTGATTGACGCGGCGCGTCAATCAACTTTGGCCGGGTCGGTTTCGTTGATTGTCGCGTGTACGGCTGGCCGGCCGCGGCCGCGCTTGCGGTCGAGGGCGGCGCGGCGGCGGTAGCTCTCGACGTTCATTTCCAGGATGGTGGCGTGATGCACCAGGCGGTCGATGGCCGCCAGCGTCATGGCCGGGTCGGGGAAGATCTTGCCCCAGTCGCCGAACGGTTGGCCGAGAAACTGAGACTCACGACACAGTGCGATGCCTCGAACATCTCGGATGTGCAGCGGGCGATTGGTTATGTGATTGGCTGGCACACGGCGCGCGCCGAACTTGAGTGGACGAGCGTGCACGCTGGCTGGAAGGAGTTGGCGAAGTCGCCGCGGTTCTGGGAGTGAGCGCGCGTTGCAATCGATGTGAGCCGTCGCCGAGACGTTGTGAACAACTGGCGGCCCAAGGCACTTGCTGCGATACCCCTGCGACGCACTCGCACGCCGATGCTGCATTGCACAAACTGTCACTGCGCTGTCATTTGACGGCACTATCAGCGCGGCATGGGTGCGGGGGCAGCTCTCGCCGTCCGGACACGCACCCGGTGTTATCCGCGAGGAAAATCCTATGAGCATTCTGAAGACTTCGGTTGCCCTGGCAGCAATCGTGGCCGTCGCCGGATTGGCTGAGGTGGCTTCGGCCGCCGGCATGGATGAGCTGGTCGCAGCTGCCCAGAAGGAAGGCGAACTCACCGTTATCGCGCTTCCGCACGACTGGTGCGGCTACGGCGACGTGATCGCCGGCTTCAAGGCCAAGTACGGCATTAAGGTCAACGAACTCAATCCCGACGCCGGTTCGGGCGACGAAATAGAGGCCGTCAAGGCCAACAAGGACAATAAGGGCCCGCAGGCTCCCGACGTGATCGACGTCGGTCTGTCGTTCGGCCCCTCGGCCAAGAAGGACGGTCTCATCCAGGCCTACAAGGTCTCGACCTGGGCCGACATTCCCGACAGCATGAAGGACGCCGACGGCTTCTGGACCGGCGACTACTACGGCGTGCTGTCGATGATGGTCAACAAGGACCTGGTCAAGAAAGTCCCCGCCGACTGGGCCGATCTGATGGCTGACGACTACAAGGGCATGGTCGCGCTGTCGGGCGATCCGCGCTCGTCGAACCAGGCGACCATGGCGATCTATGCCGCTGGCCTGGCCTCAGGCAAGGCCGACGCCAAGGACGCTGCGACGGCTGGCCTTGAGTTCTTTGCCGCTCTCAACAAGAAGGGCAACTTCGTGCCGGTCGCTGGCAAGGCGGCCTCGCTCGCCCAGGGCGCCACGCCCATCACCGTTCTCTGGGACTACAATTCGCTCAGCGGCCGCGACACGCTAAAGGGCAATCCCCCGGTTGAGGTCGTGGTGCCGAAGTCGGGCGTGATCGCCGGCGTCTATGTGCAGGCAATCAGTGCGTATGCCCCCCACGTTAACGCCGCCAAGCTCTGGCTTGAGTATCTGTACTCGGACGAAGGTCAGATCGGCTGGTTGAAGGGCTATTGCCACCCTGCTCGCTTTGCCGCCATCTCGGCCAAGGTACCGGCCGACGTGATGGCCAAGCTGCCGCCGGCTGCGGGCTACGCCGCCGCCAAATTCCCAACGCTCGAGGAGCAGGGCGCCGCCAAGGAAATCGTCGCCAAGAACTGGGATACGGTTGTCGGCGCCGCCGTGAAGTAAACGTATCGAGGTTGCTTCACCTACCTCGACTAGCCCCTCTCTGCATTGGAGAGGGGCTATTGCATTCAGGTAGGCACGCTGAGATCGCGCCTCGCTCGGCACATCGCAGGTGAAGCGGCTCCAGCCCTTCTCCCTTGGGGAGAAGGTGGCCAAGGGCCGGATGAGGGGTGGCTGCAGGCACAGTGCTTGAGGCACGCTCTGTACCCGTCTCACCCCCTCACCCCGGCCCTCTCCCCACGGGAGAGGGGGCGCAAGAGCCGCACACGCGTTCTTGCATTCTAACAGGTTCAATGCATGCCATCAGCGAACACACGAGGCACGACCGCGGCAGCCCTGCAGCTGATCCCGTTCATCATCTTTACCGTGATGTTCCTGCTGCTGCCGACCTCCTATCTGTTCATCGGCGCGTTCCAGGACCACGACGGGCATTTCACTTTTGGCACTCTGGCCAAGCTGTTCACGCCGTCCGTCCTCAACGCCTATACGCTCAGCATCCAGATCAGTGCGGCCTCCTCGATCCTTGGCGCGCTGCTCGGAACTGGCGTCGCCTGGGCCATCAAGGAGGGCGCGTTGCCCGACTGGGCGCGCTCGGCCGTCACGACGCTGCCCGGCGTCACCTCGAATTTTGCCGGCGTGCCGCTGGCGTTCGCATTCCTAGCCACGCTCGGACGCACCGGCCTGGTCACGGCCTTGCTGCACTACCTCGGTCTCGACATCTACAGCCAAGGCTTCTCGATCTACAACGTCACCGGGCTGACGCTAACCTACCTCTACTTCCAGCTGCCTCTGATGGTGCTGGTGATTCTCCCCGCCATCGACGGCCTGAAGACGGAATGGTCGGAAGGCTCGGCCATGCTCGGAGCCACCCCGCTCCAACACTTCCTCGGCGTCACCCTGCCGATTCTCGCTCCCAGCGTGCTCGGCGCGACGCTGCTGCTGTTCGCCAACGCTTTCGGCGCCGTCGCCACCGCCTTCGCACTGACCTCCGGCTCCATCAACCTCATCACCATCCTGCTGTTCGCCCAGATCCGCGGCGACGTGCTGCACGATGCGAACCTGGGCTATGCGCTCGCCTTCGGCATGGTGGTGATCACCGGCCTGTGCAATCTCGGCTATCTCTGGCTGCGCTCAATTTCCGAACGGAGGAGCGCATGAGCCGGTCCATGCCCTGGCGTTATCTCTGGCTGACCCTGGGCCTCAGCTATCTTCTCATACCGCTGGTGGGCGTCGCCGAGTTTTCGCTCCGTATGCGTCGCGGCGTCTACAGCTTGGACGCCTACGGAGTAGTTCTGGCGGACCCGCAATTCCAGCAGACCTTCCTCTATTCGTCTGTCCTATCGCTCGCTGCGGTCGTGCTCGCCGCGCTGCTGGTCGTTCCGGCCGCCTACGTCGTGCATCTGCGGCTGCCCGCCTTCCGACCCGTGCTGGAATTCGTGACGCTGCTGCCGCTGGTCGTCCCCGCCATCGTCATCGTGTTCGGCTATTTCCGCCTCTACGGTTCCAGTTCCTGGATCGCGCTCACCAACACGGAAATGGGCGCCAACGTCCTATTGGCCTGCGGCTACGCCACGCTGGCGCTGCCCTATCTCTATCGCGCCGTCGATACCGGCCTCACCGCCATCGATGTGCGCACCCTGACGGAAGCGGCCGAAAGCCTCGGGGCCAGCCCCATGCGCATTCTGGTCTCGGTGATCCTGCCCAACATCCGCGCGGCGCTGCTTTCCGGAGCCTTTCTGACGGTCGCCATCGTGCTGGGCGATTTCACATTCGCCAGTCTCCTGGATCGTCCGGGGTTCGGCCCCTACATGCAATTGCTCGGCGCCAACCGCGCCTACGAACCGGCCGCTCTCAGTGTCATCGCCTTTTTCCTGACCTGGGCGCTGATGGCCTTGATCGGCATCTTCAGCCAAACCCGGACCAAATCGAGATGACAATGTCAGCCAACGGATATCTGTCGCTCACCGGGTTGGAAAAATCCTTTGGCGTCAACAAGGTCGTGCACGGCTTTTCTTTGGAGGCCGGTAAAGGCGAGTTCATTTCGCTTTTGGGACCGTCCGGCTGTGGCAAGACCACGGTGCTGCGGATGATCGCCGGCTTCGAGCAGCCCACGGCCGGAACCATCCGCATCGGCGACGCCGACGTCACGCACAAAGCCGCCAATCAGCGCCAGATCGGCATGGTGTTCCAGTCCTACGCGCTGTTCCCGAACATGACGGTGGCCAAGAATATCGGCTTTGGGCTGAAGGTTGCCGGCAAGCCGAGCAAGGAGATCGCGAGCCGCGTCGGCGAAATGCTGGAGCTGATGGACCTGCCAAAGCTCGGCCACCGCTATCCGTCCGAACTGTCGGGCGGCCAACAACAGCGCGTGTCCTTGGCCCGTGCGCTCGCCCGCGAACCAAAAATCCTGTTGTTCGATGAACCTCTCTCTGCGCTCGATGCCAAGATCCGGATCGCCCTGCGCGATGATCTGCGAGCGATGCAACGCAAGCTCGGCATCACGGCAATTTTCGTCACTCACGATCAAGAGGAGGCGCTCGCCCTCTCCGACCGCGTTGTAGTGATGAACGCCGGCCAAGTTGACCAGATTGGCTCGCCGGCTGATATCTACAACCGGCCGGCGACACCATTCGTGGCCACATTCGTCGGCGCCATGAACGCTCTGGAATGCGATGTAATCGATACGGACGAAGGGCGTGTGCAACTGCAAGGTCAGCCATTGCGTCTCGCCGGCCCCGCGACTGCGGACGCTAATGGTCGCTTGCGCGTTGGCATCCGCCCCGAGGCCATGACCATCACGTCGTTGCCTGGCGGAAACAAGCTCACCGGCACGGTCGAGGACTTGACGTTCCTCGGTCCGATCCTGCGCCTGCGTGCCCGCGTCGGCCAAACCGTCATTCGCCTCGACCTGTTTGGCGCCGCGCGGGCGTCACCACCCGCGATCGGCGAGACGGTGGCAATCTCGTTCTCTCCCGAGAGCGTCATGCCGCTAACTTGACGTCGGGTTCAACTCTTGCCAGTCACCCCGAACGATACATACCAACCCGTTCCAGCGCCGTAACCGCCAAAGACCGATGCACCGGATCATTGAGCAGATAATTGATCTCGCCAATCGCCTTTGACAGCTGCTTGGTCCGGCGCAGGTCCTCGAAGACCTCTGGCCACTTATCATCAGTCAGTGTGGCGAACAATTGGCAATGACCAATCCAAAGGCGAAAGGCTCGTGGTGGTCCGCAGCACAACTGCGCATGTGATGATACTCCGATCGACAACGCGTTGCTTGCCAACGTGGGACGACGGGAACCATCCAGTGGACCGCCAGCCTGATCGAATGTTGCGAACGGATCAAGCTGACTGCACCATAGTCTGCCTAAAACTTGGGCGTGACCAACCTCAATCAGTGTCCAAGAAAATTATTTCGAGCTATGCAAGAATCTTCAAGGCGTCGCGTCTGTGCGCGGCGTCCCGTTTCTGCCTGCCAGGATTTTGCCGATGATCTCAACCACCGCCAGATGGCCAGCGGGCGTTGCCGGCGACTGCGTTGGCATGCGCAGCGTCTTGTTGCGCACGGCCGACCATTCCTTCCTGGCGCTGACGGATGCGGTGGTCAGCACCGTCGATCGGGACCATATGATGCGCTGCGTCACCGAGTTCCCGCGGCTGGGGGCGGCGCTGCTGTGGGCGGCCTCGCGCGACGAGGCGATGGTGGTCGAGCATCTGGTCAGTATCAGTCGGCGCAGTGCTATCGAGCGGACAACGCATTTCTTCATGGAGCTGGCCGAGCGGCTGAATTTGATTGGGCTGGCGACCGAGACCGAGTTCAAATGCCCGCTCAGCCAGTTCGTGCTGGCCGATGCCTTGGGCCTCACCGCCATTCACGACAATCGCGTCTTGCGCCAGCCGCGCGAGCTGGGATTGCTGACCGTCCGCAAAGGCCGGGTGCACATCCATGATCTGGACGGCTTGCGCAAACTGTCCGGCTTCCAGGGTGGCTATCTGAACTCAAGGCATTAGCGTTATTGCGGTATGGCGACGTTGCGGCGACAGGCGCAGCCCTTGTGGACTGCGCCCTTTATCCGTTGGGTCGTATTCAACGGTTACATCCCCAGCGCCTTGCGCATCTCGGCCTTGGCCGGCTCGAACTCCTTCAGGAAGTCCGCGTTCGACATCAGCGCCTGCGCCATCAGCGCGCCGGAGGCGTGTCCGGCGTCAAGATCACTGCGATAGTGCACGCCGACGATCATCCGGCTCCAGCCATAGTCCTTGGCGCGGGCCATCAACTCGTCCTTCTTCTCCGGCAGCATCTTGGCCAGCACGATGGCGATGGCGGTGCCATTGGTGGCGTGGCCCGAAGGATACGCGCCGGACTTCGACAGTTTGATCAGCGGCTTGATCTGATCGTCGACAGTTGGCGGACGCGGACGGCCGAAGCCCTTCTTGGCCGGGGTGGTGATTTCGTCCTCGGTATCGATCACGCGCTGGATTAGGGCCGTGGTCAGAGGAATCTTGTCCTTGTCCAGCTTGATGCTGGTGCCGGCGAGGAACTGCGCCAGATTCTCTTCGTCGTCAGCGATGGCCTGCTTCTTGCGCTCTTCGCTGGCGATGGCCATGAGCGTCGTAACCTCGGCGAGTTCGGCCTTGGTTTCGGCCGAATCCTTGCCCGGTGGGGGCACGATCAAGTCGAGCAAGGGCACAACGTCGGCCTTGAAGTAGGGATGGGTTTCGTCCGCGCTGGCTGGCTGGCAGAAGGCAAGAGCGGCCAGTGCGACTGCGCCCAGAAGCGCCCTACGGTTCAAAGTGATCACGTCAACCTCCTCATGCGTTGTCCCTGTCGGGTGGAGGCGTGATAGGGGCCTTGGATGACGAGCGCGTGACTGTTCCCGGACGCCACACAACAGGGTGAGGCGAAAGACGAGCGCTGGTGCATTTCTCGTAAGAGGCGAGCCGCAGACTTGAGGGCAATCGTCAGGATGACAATATATACCGGCCGCCGCCGAACAACAAATTGAACCCTCGTTTGCACGACGTGCTCCTTCGGCCTACTGACCGTCACCCGCCAGGGCCGAGACCTTTCGGGGCTCGGTCGCGGAGGCCTTTTGCCGGAGCGATAGGGCGGGACGGCGGCCCCTTCGGCCGCCGGAGGCCCCAAACTGTCGAACAAGCCATGAGGCCTATCGGGACAATCCACGGGCTCGACCTCGGGAAATGGCAAGCGAGAGGGTCCGGTTGTGTATGGCGACGTCGATCTCCTTGCCGCGCATCTGGGCAAGTTCCGGTCGCCAGGGAATGAGCGTGAAGGACGTGCGATCCTGGATGACGGCGATGCGTCCCGCCGGAAACGTGACATCGCGCGTATGCCGGCCAGTGATCCACATGCCCTCGGTCATCGGCCGGTAGACCTGATCGAGTTCGCCTTCAAGCCGCCGGGCGAGGCTGGACCAGCCGCGCTCATTCAACGTGTCGAGCGTATTCGCCTTGGGCGTGACCCGGCCGGCAGGGTCGCGATAGGCGTGGCCTTGGGTGATGAGCCAATCGGCGCGCGCCCGAAACGCGGCGGACAGTTCGGCGCCAAACTTTCGCTCGGCCATCGAGGGCCGTTTGTTGTCGACGATGGCTTTGTCGAGCCACGTGGGCAATTCGGCGTCCGGCAGGCGTTCGACCGGCCAAAAGGACAGGACTTCCACCCTGGCCATACGCGCCGATGACTTGCCGCCCATGGACTTCAAGGCGACGATCATGCCGGGTTCGGGATCGTGCTGTACCGAGGCTGATCCCAGCGCGGCGTAGTGCAACCGGCCGTCGGCGCCATCGACGACGATGAATTTGCGGTCCGTCATCTCGTCGGCAATTCCGACCTCGACGACACGTCCAATGACCGGCGCCGTCCTCTGACCGCCAGAGAAAATCGCGAAGTCTCCGGCGGGTCGGTCCGGACCTTGCTCGCGCATGACCTGGTGCATCGTAACTATGATATCCCCGCGCTCGCCGAGGCTGCGCAGCTTGGTCTGCAGATCATTGTCGATGTGCCAGACGCCGGCCCACGGTTCTCTGGCGAGGCCCATCTTCTCAATGTGCCGCAGCCGAGCGATGCGGAGGACCTGGCGCTGTCGGTCGGCATCAGGATAGGCCGAAACCACCAGCACATTATTGTTGGCGTCCTTCACAATGCCTACGTCGAGCGACGTGAAGCGTTCGGCCTGGATTTCGTTGGCCAACTTCACGGCGCGCTCGAACGGCTGCTCGGGGCCAAGCTCGCGTGTGACCAGATCGCGAGCGCGATGGCGGATGCCATGGCTGATGTAGTGGCGCGCCATGACGAGATCCTTGTCGAGGTCGTCGTGGCCAGCGATCACGATGTGCGTATGGGGATGCCCGGTGTTGAAATGATCGGCGGCCACCCAATCGAGCTTGGTGTGCAGGTCCTGTTCCATCTTGGCCATCAGATCACGCACGAAGGGTTTGAGTTCGCGCATGCGCGCGCCGTCCTCTGGCGCGACGATGAACCGGAACTGATAGGTGTCGCCCTTCTGGCGCTCCAAGAATTTACCGCCATCGGCGTCGTCGTGCTCGCGGTCGTAAAGCTGGCCCGGACCACCGGCGCGGGTGACGCCGTCGCGCTGGATATAATGCAGGTGCGCGCGGGCGGCGCCGAGATCGGACGTGCCGTGACGGGCGATGCGCGCCTTGACGATGACGCGGCGCCAGCCGGCCGGCGCAGGCGTCAGGCCGTAGAGCGCACCCTTGCCGCGCGCCAGTTGGATGACCGGCCGGCGTGTGAGCGCATTGGCCCAGGGCGACTTCGCAGCACGGTTGCGCGACGCGGCTTTGACGACGATGCGCGTCAGCCGGCCGTCCTTGTCAACGGATCGGGCGCGTGTGCTGCTGATCTTAGGCTTGAACTCGGGCTCGGACATTGCGTCGCTCGCGGTGGTCAATTACGTGATTGAGTAGCGCTACTGTTTGCGATGATTTGAAGGCATTGATCGAGCTATTTCTTGCGCTCAGACTCGTACAGAACATGCCATGAAAATAATGTTTGACGTCACGTTTCGCGGCGATAATTCGGGTTCTTTCTACGACCTGACAGCGCGTATCTATCTTGCCCTATGACCCAACGACTCTGCTTCTTCCTGAACCTCTCGACAAAACCCGTCCTCACCATCATTTCACGATCGTTGCGGCCACAATGAGTCAAGCGGCTCGCCAGTGACCGACCAATGGCTTGAAATAGATGGAGCATAACAAATGGACAATCGATGCCGGCTTCGGCGGCGTTCAATCCACTCGGCTTTCGTTTGCGCGCCTTTGGGCCGATCTCCTGGAGATCGCGCTCCGCCCCGCTTCCCTCCGGAGCCGCCGTCGCTCGCTCGTGCCACCCCCAAGGGGCGAGCGACGGCGGCGCAGGAGGGGAGCGCTTCCCTCTGGTGGGCCAGAGCGAGCGCGCGTCTCACTCGTTTGGCGGCGTGGATGGTTGAGGAAATGCCCGAGCTTCTGGTTCAGAGGTCTCACCCGCAACTGTCCGGCTTAGCCCGAGCGTATGCGCCTCCTCCCTCACCACTGCCCCCGCTTCCCTCCGCCCAAGGATTGTCCCATGCGTCACCGCCACACCTTGTATCTGTCGGACAGCCTGACTCAACAGCTGCAATTGAGCGCCGAGACGCATCGCGTGTCAAAGTCGGCAATTTTGGAACTGGCGCTACAGACGCTCCTGGCACCGAGCAACAATGCCCCCCCGGACAAGCTGAGACAACTGCAGCAGGACGCCAACACCAGATCAATGGCGCGGCTGGAGCGCGATCTCGCCATCACGACCGAGATGCTGGCGTCCCTGACGCGCTTCTTCTTCATGATCACGCCGCCGTTGGCTCAAATCGAACAACCGGCAGCAAGCGCTCTCGGACGGTTACGGTTCGAACAGATGATCGAGCAGGTTTCTGCACGACTGCGGACGGATGCCAGCTGGGTGGCGCAGATCAAGATGAGACTGGGCGAGACGGCCCAAAAGACCGCATCGGACAAGCTGAGACAAGACAATGAGCATGGATCGGCGGCGTCCCAATCTGTCCGAAGCGGACCGGCGCAGGGCGACCGGGATGGATGATCTCTTTGACCGCATTAATCGTCAGCAACCCAGCGCAGATCGTGACGATGAAGTCTGGAATGTCCAAACAATCACAGCCAAAACGGGTTTAGCCAGAGCAACACTCTATCGATATATACAAGACGGTCGTTTTCCCCGACAGCGTCGACTTGGACCGCGTCGCGTGGGCTGGTTGGCCTCGGAAGTTCGTGTATGGATCGCGACGAGGCCCAAAACCTGAATTGGTCCGGAATTTAGAATCTGGGCGAGGTATAATGCACTCGTTAGGCCGATGGTACTGCGAGCGGGAAAATCACACTTACTGCAGAATTTCCGGCGTCGACATGTCGTTGTTCGACTCCGCAGGATCGATTGGCGATTGAGTGATGTAGTCTGACCAAGTTTGCATCAGAATACGTCGCTCATCGAGAAACTTGGTGCGCAGGTAGGCGGACCGGACTTTGCCGGGAATTGTGTGAGCGAGCGCTGCTTCAGAGACCTCGTCTCGGACCTTGGCAACTTCGGCACACCAGTCCTTGAAGCTCGACCGGAAACCGTGCGCTGTCGCCTGACCGGCCAGTCCCACATCGCGCAGCAATTTTGTAAGCGTCATATCGCTCAAGGGGCGCCCCTCGTTGCGACCCGGAAAGACGAGGCCGTCGCTGGAATTGTGCGCTCGTGCCAGTGCAAGGACGTGCAACGCTTGCGAACTCAGCGGTATGATGTGCGCCTCGCGCGCTTTCATGCGATGGGGCGGAATAGTCCAATGCTTGTTTGCGTCATCGATTTCACTCCAAGTTGCATTTCGGATCTCACCACTCCGAGCTGCTGTGAGGATCAGGAATTCGAACGCCAATTTTGTGGACGGACCTGCGGTGAGTTCTCGCAACCGGGCTACGAATTTCGACACCTGAACGTATGGCAAGGCGGCGTGGTGGTTCGCTCCGGAACGCTTCCGAGTCCCAAGCACGGTCTGGACGCCAGTTGTGGGCGAAGCGGACTTCCGGTCGCCGCGCACGATGGCGGCTTCGAACACAACGCGCATGCGCTGCAGGACCCGTTTGGCCGTTTCGGGCTTGTCCGTCCAGATTGGCTTGAGAATGTCGATCACCTGGGCCGGCGTCACGTCAGCGACGGGTATCGCGCCGATGGCTGGGAAGACGTAAGCATCGAGCGTTGAGCGCCACTGGGCGGCATGTTTGGGGTTGGAGAGCTGTTGCTCCTTCATCTCGAAGTAGGTTTCAAAGGCCGAGCTGAACGTCACTGGGGGCGGCTCGGCTCGAGCCTTTGCAATCGAGCGGCGACCGAAAGGCGGGGTGATGAGGCCGTCAACGATCTGGTCGCGCAACTCGTCCGCTTTGCGCCGGGCGACCACCAGCGAGACTTTCGGATAAAGACCAAGGCCGAGTTGCCTACGACGCCCGCTGTCGCTAACTCGTAGTTCCCAGCGCTTAGCCCCGGCGGCGGTCAGAATCAGGCTGAGACCTGCGCCGTCGGCATAGGTGCCAGGGGTTCGCAGCCTTTCGACTGCGATCGCCGTCAATCGATTCCGCGAGCGCGTTCCTGCCATTTGGCCGGTTCCTCAACCCACCATTCAACCCACCATTTGTCGGGTCGCTTCAGTGGTATCTAGAGGAACAAAATGAGACAGGATTTAGGCCAGCCTGAACGCGCGCATCAGTGTTTCTTGCTTTAATATCAGAATTTTGAAGGTGTCCCAGGTCGTCTCACAACGTTTCGCTCCGTCGCTTGCCGTGTCGTGAGGAATGAGAACAAATCATGAAAATGGCGGAGAGGGTGAGATTCGAACTCACGGGACGGTTGCCCGCCCACTGGTTTTCGAGACCAGCCCAATCGGCCACTCTGGCACCTCTCCGTGTCGCGCCCGATGGGCGGTGGCGCGATCTTGTAACTGCTGTGCGGTGCGCTGGCAAGGCGGACTGTGGCGCTGCTGGGACCTGGTTCCCCAAGCCTAAACCTTCTCCGTCCCGACAATCTCCACCCCAAAGCCGGCCAGCCCCTTGAAGTGACGGTCTTTGGCCGAGAGCACGCGGATCGAGCGCACGCCGAGATCCTTCAGGATCTGCGCGCCCAGGCCGATCTCGCGCCATTGCTCGCGCCGGCTCTTGGCGCTGCCGGCGCCCTCGCCGCTGGAGGCCTCTTTGCGACCGGCCGAGGCGACGCCGACCGCGCCTTCGCGCAGGTAAATCACCACGCCGCGCCCTTCTTTGGCGATGCGGGCCAAAACCTTGGCCATGGCCCGGTCTGGGCCGGCGAACACGTCGCCCACGGTATCTTCGCGGTGCAGGCGCACCAGCACGCCGTCCTGTTGGCTGGCGGCGAGGTCGCCGACCACCACGGCAACATGATGCGCGGTGTCAAAGGGGGTCGCATAGACCACCACGGTCGCCTCGCCGGCCGCCGTCTGGGCGCTCGAGGTGGAGACGCGCGTGATCAATTTTTCGCGTTGCTGGCGATAGGCGATCAGGTCGTCGATAGAGACCAGCTTCAATCCGTGCTCACGCGCAAAAACCTGGATTTGCGGGCCTTTCTTCACGCTGCCGTCGTCGTTGACGATTTCGGCCAGCATGCCTACGGGCGGCAATCCGGCCAGCCGCGCCAGGTCCACGGCGGCCTCGGTATGGCCGGTGCGCATCAGGACGCCGCCCTCGCGCGCCACCAGTGGGAAAATGTGGCCCGGCCGGACGAAATCGCGCGGGGCCGCATTGTGGTTTGCCAGCGCCCGAATGGTGTTGGTGCGTTCCTCAGCTGAGATGCCGGTGGTGAGGCCCTCGCGCACGTCAACAGACACCGTGAATGCGGTGGACAGCGGGGCGTCATTGTCGGCCACCATGGGCGACAGGTTCAGCCGGCGCGCCTCGCTGATGGGCAGCGGCACGCACAAGATGCCCGAGGTATGCCGGATGGTGAAGGCGATCCACTCCGGCGTCGCCTTGGCCGCCGCCATGATGATGTCGCCCTCGTTCTCGCGGTCCTCATCGTCGACCACAATGACCGGCTTGCCAGCGGCGATGGCGGCGATGGCGGCCTCGATGGAGTCGAGGATGAGCGGTTTGGCGGACGACGGGCTTGATTTCGCGCTCGCTGGTTTGGCCGGCTTGGTCATGGATGCTCCTGGGGCGCTTTTTTGGCGGGCCGCCGCGTTTGGCCCTGGACGAGACCATATACCGGGCGGGTGGCCTGGAAGTCGAGCGTCCGCCGGCCCAAAAAACAGAGCGGCCCGCGAGATTGCTCCCGCGGGCCGCCGACGGGCCTCAGACCAACCCCTTGAGGGGGCCGGTCCTCGCCCAACCCAACAGCAGACTACATCTGCTGATGATAGGTGATCTTGCCGTCGGCGCCTTTTTCCCAGACGTACCAAACGTAGTCGACGTTGGTCCGGTCGCCCTTGGCGTCGTAGCTGATGTCGCCGATCACAGTCTTGAAGACCATGCCCGAATGCATCACTTCGGCCATTTTCTTGCTGTCGAGCGAGTTGGCCTTCTCGGCGGCCTGCTTCAGGATCTGCATGCCGGCGTAGGAGTAGAGCGTGTAGCCTTCCGGCTCGAAGCCCGTCTTCTTGATGGCGGCCACGATGTCCTTGGCAGCCGGGTTGTTGCGCGGCTCGGGGCCGAACGACATCAGCGTGCCTTCAGCGCCGGGGCCGGCGATGGCGGCGAACTCGTTGTCGGTGATGCCGTCGCCCGAGATCATCACGGTCTTGATGCCCTTGTCGCGCATCTGACGGACGATCAGGCCGCCTTCAGTGTGCAGTCCGCCCCACATCAGGTAGTCAGCCTTCGAGTCGGCGATCTTCTGAACGATGGCCGAGTAGTCCTTCTCGCCGGTGTTGACGCCCTCATAGAGGACTTCCGTCTTGCCGCCGGCGTTCATGAAGCCCTTGGCGGCATCGGCCAGACCCTTACCGTAGGTGGTCTTATCGTGGACGATGGCGATGTTCTTGTCTTTCAACTTGCCGAGGGCGAGGTCAGCCCACAGCTTGCCCTGCTGGTCGTCGCGGCCGCAGGTGCGGAACGCGTCCCACAGGCCGCGCTCGGTGACCTTGGGGTTGGTGGCCGAGGGGGTGACGAAAATCACGCCGTTCTCGGCATAAACTTCCGAGGCGGGGATGGTGACGCCCGAATTGAAGTGGCCGATGACATGCTTGACGCCGTCGCCGACGAACTTGTTGGCGACCGAAACGCCTTGCTTGGGATCCGACACGTCGTCGCCCTGCACAACTTCGATCTTCTGGCCGAGGATGCCGCCAGCTGCGTTGAAGTCGGCAGCGGCGGTGTTCACGCCGGTGGTCAGCTGCGCGCCAAATGAGGCGTTCGGGCCGGTGATCGGGCCGGCGACGCCGATCTTGATCTGAGCCTGTGCCGATCCGGCGAAGGCCAGACCTGCTGCGAGCACGAGGCCCGTAAACAGATGCTTGTTCATAGACTACTCCCTTAAGTCAGATGCGCGGGATGCGCATCCCAGTTTGAGACCGGTCCTGCCTTGGGGACAGGGCCAACACTCATTCGCGTGCAGAGCCGTTCCGGACAACGCGCGCTCCAGCCGCTTGTCACAGACGATTCCGCTGAATTCTTGTCCAGTCAATCACCGGGGACGCCAAACCAGACCAATTTTTTTGAACACCCAGGGATATTGCTGCGCCATCTGACTGGCGCGCTTCCAGCTGTAGCCGAGCCAAGCGAAACCGAGAAGCACAAGAAACGTCACGATATAGTATTGCAGCGACAGCAGTTGCTCCTGGAACAGAGCAAAATGCAGGAAACGCACGCCCGCGGAGAGGAGAATGGCTGACGGAATGATGCGCCAATCCGGCTCCCAAACCGAGGCAATGGCGCGCCCAGTGGCGAGCGCAGCCATGGCGCCGAGGAGCGTGAGGCCGAGGAATACGGGGAAACCGTAGGCCTTGGTGGTCCAGAGAATGCCAGCCAGGCCGGACATCAGTGACCTCCTTCCAGGTAAGCGGCTCGCACTTCGGGGCGGGCCAGCAGTTCCTTGCCCGTGCCCTTCATAGTGATCTGACCGTTGACCATCACGTAGCCGCGATGGGCCAGTTTCAGGGCGTGAAAGGCGTTCTGCTCGACCAGGAACACCGACAGCCCTTCGGTCTTGTTCAGGTCGGCGATGATGCCGAAGATCTGCTTCACGATCAGCGGCGCGAGGCCGAGCGATGGCTCGTCCAACAGCAAGAGACGTGGACGGCTCATCAGGGCGCGCGCGATGGCGAGCATCTGCTGCTCGCCGCCAGAGAGCGTTCCGCCACGCTGCTGGGCGCGCTCCTTCAGGCGCGGGAACATAACGAAGACGCGTTCGAGGTCGTTGTCGAAATGCGCGAAGTTGTCAATCGACGCGCCCAGCTGCAGGTTTTCAAACACCGTCAGGCGCGGGAAGATGCGGCGACCTTCCGGGGACTGAGCAATCGACAGGCGCGCGATCTTATGCGTGGCGAGGCCGGTGATGTCCTGGCCGTCAAAGACGATCGAACCTTTGCGCGCGCGCGGAACGCCGAACACCGTCATCATGGTGGTGGATTTGCCCGCGCCATTGGCGCCGATCAAGGTGACGATCTCGCCCTGGTTGACGTCGATGTCGATGCCCTTGAGCGCCTGGATTTTTCCATAGAACGTTTCGACGCCGCGAATGGCGAGGAGCGGTTTTGACGCTGTTGCCGGCGTCGGCGCGGCGGGCTTGGCCATGGTGGCGTCCTGGCTCATGCCCCGATCTCCGCTTCCACCTTGGCAAGTTCTTCGTCATCCGCGACGCCGAGATAGGCCGCGATCACCTTGGGATCGTTGCGCACGTCGGCCGGGGTACCGTCGGAAATCTTGGTGCCGTAGTCGAGCACCACGACGTGATCGGAAATCTGCATGACCACGGACATATCGTGTTCGATCAGCAGGATCGAGGTGTTGAGGTCGTCGCGGATCGAGCGCAGCAGCGCGTTCAATTCGGCCGATTCGCGCGGGTTGAGGCCGGCGGCGGGCTCGTCCAGGCAGAGCAGCACCGGATCGGTGCACATGGCGCGGGCGATCTCCAGCCGGCGCTGGGCGCCGTAGGGGAGTTCGCCAGCCGGATCGTCGGCACGGTCAAGCAGGTTTATGCGTTCCAGCCATTCGGTGGCGCGGCTGACGGCGGCGGCCTCGCTGGCCCGGTAGCTGGGCGCGCCGATAAGGCCGAGCACCGTGAAGCCGCTCGCCAGCATCAGGGTGTTGTGATGCGCGACCATGAGGTTTTCCAGCACTGTCATGCCCTGGAACAGCCGGATGTTCTGGAACGTGCGCGCGACGCGGGCGTGATGGGCGATCTCGTTGCCCGGCATGCGCTCGAGCAAGAACAGCGTGCTATCGGACGCGGACGCCTGTTTGGCCGCGGAACGGGTCAGCGCCTGCACGGCGGCCGGGGTCGCCACGCCATCGCGGGCCAACGCCAGGCGGCCCTCGGTGGGCTTGTAGAAGCCAGTGATGCAGTTGAAGACCGTGGTTTTGCCTGCGCCGTTCGGCCCGATGAGAGCGGTGATGTCGCCGCGTCCGACGTCGAACGACAGGTCCTTGATCGCCACGAGCCCGCCGAACCGCATAGTCAGATGCTCGACGACCAGAACGGGATTGGTTTTCCAGCGCATCAGCCGTGCCCCTCGCTGACGAGGTCGCCGGAAACGGTCTTGCGCTCCTTCAGGAAGATCGATGGTTCGCGTGTTGAGACAAATCCGCGTGGGCGGAAAATCATCATCAGGACCATCGCCAGACCGAAGATCAGGCCACGATACTGGGCCGCATCGAACTTCTCGATGCCGAACAGGTTCAGCATCAGCTGCTTCATGAAATCCAGTTCGCGCAGCAACTCAAAGCCGCCGATCAGGAACACGGCCGCCAGCGCGATGCCGAATTGCGAGCCCATGCCGCCGAGCACCACAATGGCGAGGATGGTCGCGGACTCATTGAACGTAAAACTCTCGGGGCTGATGAAACCCTGGCGGACTGCGAAGAAAGATCCCGCCAGCCCGGCAAAGAACGCACCGAGCGCAAATGCCGTCAACTTGGTGTTGGTGGTGTTGATGCCCAGCGACCGGCAGGCGATCTCATCCTCGCGCAAAGCCTCCCAGGCGCGCCCGATCGGCAGCCGACGCAGCCGCATGGTCACGAAGTTGGTGGCGAAGGCCAGCGTCAGGATGAGGTAATAGAGGAAGATCTTGCTGTGGATTGGCGACTGTTGAAGTCCGAAGATTTCCGAAAAACTGCCGGGCTGATCCTTGAACGACAGGCCGAAAAACGTCACGCGCGGGATCGAGGCGATGCCGGCGTAGCCACCCGAAAGATCGACCCAATTGATCAGCACCAGCCGGATGATTTCACCGAACGCCAGGGTGACGATGGCGAGATAGTCGCCCCGCAAGCGCAGCACCGGAAAGCCAAGCAGAATGCCCCAGAAAGCGGCCAGGAGGCCCGCGACCGGCAGGCAGATCCAGAACGACAGTCCGAAGGTGGTGGCCAAAATCGCATAGGTATAGGCGCCCACGGCATAAAACGCGACGTAGCCGAGGTCGAGCAAGCCGGCCAAGCCGACGACAATGTTCAGGCCCCAGCCCAGCATGACGTAGATCAGGATCTGCACGCCGTAATTGTCGATCCATTTCAGCGAACCGCTCGGCCCGAGCAGATAGAGCATGACGATCGGGAAGAGAAACAACACGACGGCGCCGATAATCCCGAGGTAGCGCGAAACCGCCGCCGTGCTTGCTGATTGCGCTGTAGCGCGTACGGGTGCTTGGTCGGCGACGCGATCGCTGTTCAGTAGAACCAAGAACCGCCCGACAAAAGCGAGCCCGCACAGGATCAGCACCGCCCAGGGCCGCCAACTCAGAAACAGCGCACCGTCACTGTCGGCTTCCGCGTGCATCAAGATGATCGGGAAACACAGGAACAGCGTAATCGCGGCCGCTGCGGCGGCGTCCTTGAGATGATGAACCAGCGCGGAGTCCGCACCCGTTTCTGTGGTGGTCACGACGCTCATGGCTACACCTTCTCGATTTCAGGACGGCCGAGCAGTCCCGAAGGCATGAAGATGAGCGTGATCGCCAGGATCGAGAAGGCGGCGACATCCTTGTAGTCGGTCGAAAAATAGCTCGACCAGAACACTTCGATCAACCCAATCAGCAGCCCGCCGAGCACCGCCCCCGGCAGCGACCCGATCCCGCCGAGCACCGCAGCCGTAAACGCCTTCACGCCCGGCAAAAAACCGTCGGAAAAGTTCACGACGCCGTAGTGCAGCATGTAGAGCGTGCCCGCGACCGCCGCCAAAGCCGCGCCGATGATGAAGGTGATCGAGATGGTGCGGTCGACGTCGATCCCCATCAACGCCGCCATCTTGCGGTCCTGTTCGCAGGCGCGTTGCGCC
>JANMVX010000246.1:0-3990 GCA_031393505.1 Hyphomicrobiaceae bacterium
CCACCATGGCGGCGACGAGATCGCGCTCGCGCGACGCCTTGGCATCGATCAACTTGTCGAAACCCAGCCGCTTCATCGCGGCGCGGACGGCCTCGACATGCCCGTGGGCCAGCGAGCGCGTCACCTCCAGCGCGCTCTCGACCGGGCCGAGCCGCTCCCCCTTCAGCACACGCCGGATCATCTCAGCCTGCGCGATCGGCAAGGCCGACAGATTGGCGATGGTGCGCTTTCGGACATGCTTGCCGTCGCGCACGCTCTCGCGCAGCAAAATGGCGGGCGGCGACTTCCGGTTCGGGACGATGTCGATGTACATGGGGGCACTATAGCTGATTTGCCCCGATGCGCTGTGAGTCATCGCGTCGCATTACATGGGTACAATTTGGTCTCGCCAACAATGCTGATCGGCGTCGAACCCATTGGCGCACAAGAGAAATAGACCTTGCGAGACACCCCAGATCGCTGGAACTTCAGCTTAGCGTCAACAAAAATGGCCCCGATCCTGGGCGGGATCGGGGCCAACGGTTGCGGACAGAACTCGGTTCAGGCGTAAACGCCTCAATTCACCGAGGCATCGGCCGGTTTTTCGGGTTTGGGTTGCAGGCGCGTCGGGCGGAACTTGCCGTCGGGTCCCAACTGCATGACGTTCAGGCCGCCCACGGCGAATTGCTTGGCCACCAGCGACGACATCAGATTGCGTGTCGCTTCGGACTCACCAGCCGCTTCGATCAGCCAAGCCGTCTTGCCCGAACGCCACTCCTCCGACTTCAACCTCGGTTTGCTGTTTGCCGCCAGTAGCCGGCGGTTCACCTCGTCGCTGACCATGGCCCAGGTCACGAAGCTGATGGCGGTCTGCGTCCCCGACTTGGGATCGGTGCGGTGGGCGATGGCGTATTGGCCGCAAGCCACGCCCGGCGCAACCATCCAGTCCAGTTCGGGCAGGAAGACCGTGCGGTGGAACGGCGAATGCATCAGCACAGCGACGGCGTCGCCAAAGGCGCTGGCGATTTCGCGGCTGACATTTTTGCCAATTTCGGCGACCGGATTAACCGGCGCGGTGGTGGCTTGGGACGTGTCCATGGTGTCCTCCATTGGGATGACTGAGGTCGCTTGGGGGGCACGCCGGTCCAGCTCGGGCGCAAACGTGCAGCGTTCCACTCGTCATGCAGGCCGCATGCCAAGTCCGCCGAGCCCGCAGGTGGGAGCCAATTTGAAGTTGGAATTTGGCGGTTCCGGCAGGACTTGAACCCGCAGCCCCCTGGTTCGAAGCCAGGTGCTCTATCCGTTGAGCTACGGAACCGATGGGCGAGTGTATATCGCAGCTTGGCGGCAAGCGGTACTGTCTTGCTGCCGGCCATCTTGCCGTCGTCCTGCTTGACAGGTCAAACCCACGCTGCCTAAATCCACAGCGCCCATGGGGTCGTAGCTCAGCTGGGAGAGCGCTGCAATCGCACTGCAGAGGTCAGGAGTTCGATCCTCCTCGGCTCCACCAATTTTCTTCCGACTCCTGTTCGAATAGGGAACCGGCTGGCAGCCAGGCTTTTTGTGCTGTCATCAGTCTGTCGTTTTCGGCTTGGCGTGAACATATGCGTTGATGGAAATACAAAAGCACAACATCCATCAACCACCAGATTGTTACAGGTACCCCTTGAAAGCGCTTCCCATGGAGCGCGTTGCCTCAGTTGGATTCGCAAGCGCGATGGCGCTCTCGGCGGTGCGCGCCGTCATTCAGGGCACGGCGGATATGCAGCCGCTGGATCACCCGGTAACGGAGTGCGTGGCGGTGGCAAAACGCGGTCTCAAGCCCGGCGAAACGCTCGGCAAGATCGGCCAGGTCGATTATCGCGGCCACGCCACGATCTGGCGCGAGGCGCGCGACGCCAAGGCCATCCTGATCGGCATTCTCGAAAAGGCGGAGGTGACGCGCCAAATCAAGGCCGGACAACCATTGACATATGATGCGTGCACGCCGGACACGTCCATGGTTGTGACCCAGATCCGCCAGCGCCTGGACCAGTCGGACGCGCGGTTTGTGGGTGTGTCGTGACCAAACACCGGTGTCATCCTCGGGCTTGTCCCGAGGACCCATCGGGCAGCGGGCTTGATCGCCTGCGGTACGGATGTTGGCGAACGGCGGGCACATCTCAAACTTTCACTCAAGCCGAGCCCTGGATCCTCGGGACAAGCCCGAGGATGACACTGAGGGTGTTGCGAGAGCGGATAGATCAAACAGAATGCCGGGACTGAAAAGACCACCTGCCAACCCCTCGTCTTCCCGCGAAGGCTCGGCGCCGAGATCAGCGCGGTGATCGTGCGGCTGGGAGGAACGGACAATCCGATCCCGTACAATCCGCAGCTGGAGAAGGCGTCCGTGCCGCAGGTTGAGAACATTGTCGAGGCCGTGCGGAATTCCGCGCGGGGACGGGTGTAATTTTTGCGCGGCTGCCAAAGCGTAGGGCGACACTTGTCTCGCCCTCTAACGGCACGGCAAGCGGCCAGACGGTCCAACACAAGACTCGCCCCTACGCTGCCTTCGCCGGTACACAATACCGGCGCAAGGAACGATTGAGCCATGCCGACCGAAATCATCCTCCCGCGCGTCGACATGGACATGGCGAGCGGCACAATCGCCAAGTGGTACGCCAAGGACGGCGACGCCATCGAGAAGGGCGCGCTGCTGTTCGACCTGGAGACCAGCAAGGTGGCGATGGAGATCGAGGCGCCGGCCTCGGGCAATTTGCATGGGCTGAAAGCGGCCATCGGCGAGGACATCCCGGTCGGCCAGGTGCTGGCCTCGAACTACACGCATTATGAGGTGCATATGGATGTTCAGGCTCCGGCTTCGTCGAACAGGCCTGCCCCGGCAATTGCCAGCAACGGCGCACGGCAAGCTGCTGCGCCATCGACTGACGCCAAGGCCGACGGGCATTCCTCCAGCCACAGCAACGGCGTACGCGCCACGCCCTTGGCGCGGCGGCTCGCCCGCGAGCGCGGCATCGAACTCGCCTCGCTGACAGGCTTGGGGCCGAACGGCCGCATCGGTCGGGCCGATCTGGACCAGGCCGCTGCAGCAACACCGCGCCCGGCGCCAAAGACATCGTCCGTAGCCACCATTCCCGTCGCCGCTCTTGCCGCACGACAACATGCGCCGCACCATCGCCAGCCGGCTGGTCGAGAGCAAGGTCACGGTACCGCACTTCTACCTGACGGTGGACTGCAACCTCGAAAAGCTGCTGGACGCGCGCCCGGAGCTGAACGCTCGCGCGCCAAAAGACGGACAGGGCGTCTACAAATTGTCCGTAAACGATTTCGCCAACAAGGCGCTGGCGCTGGCCTTGCGCGACATGCCCCTCGCCAAAGCCCAATGCCCAAGGGAGGCGCCATCTTGAACCACGACTGCTCGTCCATCGGCTTCATCACCTTCGATGCGCTGTGCTGGCCGGTGACGCAGATCCCGCCGAACGCCGACACCTATTTCATCGACGACTTCACGCTTGCCGTCTCGGGCGCGGCGGGGACGGCCGTGATTGCCGCCGCCAAGATGGGGCTGTCGTCGATGGCCATCGGAGGGATCGGCGAGGATTTGATAGGCGACTGGGTGCTGCGGCGTCTCGCCGATTTCAACGTCAATGCCAGCTGTATGCAGAGGATCAAGAGCGGACGCGCCTCATCGTCGATCGTCACGACACGTCCCGATGGCGCGCGGCCGGCCTCGCCTCGTCGCGAGGGGAGAGGAGACCGCATTGTCCTCGCCTTCGGCTCGGGTGACATCTTCTCCCCCTAAGTAGCTAACAGATTCACACATTGTTTCGGAGCGACCATCCGTGTTGCATCCTGGTAAACATCATCCATCCGTAGGCCATGGTTTTGGGGCCGGCGGGGCCTTCGCGCTGGTAGCCGGTGTGGCCGCCGAGCCGGGCGACGATCCAGGCCAGCCAGGCCAGCGAGTCCGGGCGATGCGGATTTTTCTGTTTGGCGGTCTTGCCTTCGAGG
>JANMVX010000249.1:0-15488 GCA_031393505.1 Hyphomicrobiaceae bacterium
GCCCTCGTGCACCACAATAGGCGTTCGTTATGTGGCACGAGGGCGAGCGCTGCTCGCCCCTACGCCTTTGGTGTCGGCGTCCGTCGAAACAGCATCGTCAGCAAAAACCAGATCATCCCCGGCGTCAGCATTTTCAAACCGTTGCGCGCCTCTTCCGGCGTCAGCCGCGCCGTCACCGGCATGGTGCCGAACAGTTTCCCCTTAATCAGCAGCGCGTCGCCGTCGCGCGAAATCTCCTTCACCGTCATCAGATCTTTTTTCTGACCGTCGAGAATTCTCAATTCAGGCCCCCACCAGCTTGTCGAAATCCATATTCAGATCGTCGAACATGCGGATGGCCGTCGCCCGTCCCGCACCGAACACGCCGCCGCCGGGGTGCATGAAGGGGCCGACCAGATACAGCCGCTCGGCGCCGGGCACCGTGTACTGACCAAGGTCCGGCGTCGGGCGGTGGCCCATGGACTGGTGCAGGAACGGCGCGCAGCCGTGCATGTCTCCGCGCAAAAAACTGTTCGGGCTGGAGCGCTCCATATCGAGGGGCGACCACGTCGTCCGCATAATGATGTTGTCGGCAGTGAGGTTCGAGACGAACTTTTGGTAGTAGGTGAGATTGCGATCCGCCTCGGCCTCCTTGATCTCGTCCCAGTACGCCGGTCCGTGCCCGGCGATGTCATAGGGCGCCATGGTGATGGCGTGCCATATCCCGGCCCCCGCCGGCGCGCGGCTCGGATCGGCATGGGTCTCGTCGCCGCCGCCCGTAATCGGACACTTGGGGATGCGGCGGCGGCGCAAGTCGTCGAAGTCGTCGAGCAGATCGTCCAAGCGGTTGAAGGTGAAGTACTCAAGCATGGTGGCGCGAGTGGCCTCCTCGCCAGCGTAATATATCGTCCGCTCCTTGAGGTCGTAGTGGCTGACGAACAGGCTCATCGACGACGGCGTGACTTTTCGCGCGCGGTTGAGGACGCCCTCGCTAAGGCCGGAGACAAAATCTTTCAACTTGTGCGGATGAATGGCGCCGATCACGGCGTCCTTGGCGCGGAATTCTTCGCCCGTGGTGAGGCGCGCGCCCACCGCACGTCCGGACGACATGAGGATCTGGGACACTTCCGCGTTCAGCCGCAGCTCTCCACCATATGCCTCAAGGCATTTCACCAGAGCGTCGGTCAGCCCGCCAGAACCACCGATGGGTTGGCTGACGCCATAGGCATGGATGATGCCGGGCATCAGAAAAATACCCATGCCCGTCCCCAGTTCGTCCGGCAGCTGAAGATTCTCCGTCACAAGTTTCAGGAGGTGGATCTTCACCCGGTCGTCGACGAACGCCTCGTTGATGATGTCGAGGCAGGAGCGGTGCATGGCGTCCATGATCTCCTGCCCCTCCTCCGAAGAATCCATCATGGCCATGAAGGGGCCGTAGGGCATCGGCGGGGCGTAGAGGTCAGCCAGGAACATCGGCAGCATACGACGCCCGCTCGGCAAAGAAGCGGTAGGTCTCGGCGTCCTTGGCGTTCAGCCGCGCGATGCCCTGGCAGGTGCGGTCGAGGTCCTTGTAGGTGATCAGTGTCTCGTTGCCCGGAAAGATCGAGGCATGCGGCACGTCGGAGTAATTGTATTTGAGACCGAAACGCGAGATCAGCCCCAGCTCGTCCTGGGTGATCATGGGACTGCCCTGGATCATGATGTGAACGGAGGAATGCAGGTCGTGCTTGTAGCCGGGCGTGTTGATTTCGCGCGTCACCACGCCGCCGCCCGGAAAGCCCTGGCGCTCCAGCACCAGCACTTTCTTGCCAGCTTTAGCCAAATAGGCCGCCGCAACGAGGCCATTGTGCCCCGCGCCCATAACCACGATGTCGTACGCCATTGCCCCGCCTCCTCATGCGCAGCTTGTTCGCCGCTTGATGGATGTTACTAATGTCAGCGCCGATGTTTGGAAAGCGGGCACTCGTGCCAAGGGGAGTGACGATGTCGAACAAGCTAACCGACCGCGTGGCCATCGTGACCGGCGGGGCGGGCGGTATTGGCGCGGCCGTCTGCAGCCGTTTGGCATACGAGGGCGCAACGGTCGTGGTCGCCGATCTGGATTTTTCGCGCGCCGAAAGTGTTGCGGCGGCCCTGCCAAGAGCCGTCGCCATGGCGCGCGATATGGCCGAGGAGGCGCAAGTCGTCGCCATGGTCGCGGGGGGTAAAAACCCGCTTCGGCCGCATCGATATCCTCGACAACAACGCGGCCTACCTCACGCCAGAAGCCGCGCGCGCCGATGGCGATATCGCCGGCATGGACACCGCGCTGTGGGACCGCGTCTTCGCCATCAACCTGCGCGGGGCGATGATTGCGGCGCGCGAGGTGCTGCGCGTCATGGAAGGGCAGGGCGCGGGCGTGATCATCAACACGGCGTCGAATTTGGCTTTGCAGGGCAACGTGATCCAGGCCGCCTATTCGGCCTCAAAGGCCGGCATGATCCAGATGACGCGCTCCATCACCACTTCGCACGGAAAACGCGGCATTCGCTGCAACGCCGTGCTGCCGGGGCTTACTGGATCGAAGGCGGCACTGGAACATCTGCCGCCGCGCCTGCTGGAGGTGGTGGCCGAAGAGACGCTGACGCCTTATCTCGGCGCGCCAGACGATATCGCGGCCATGGTGATGTTTCTGTGTACCGACGATGCGCGCTACATCACGGGGCAGGCCATTGCGGTGGATGGCGGAACGTCGTCGCACATTCCCGGATTCGCGCGGCTTTCCGAGTTCTTTGGCGGCGCATCATGAGAGGCCGTTTGACCGGCAAGCGGGCGCTGATCACGGGGGCGGGGAGCGGCATCGGACGTGGCTGCGTGGAAATGTTTGCGCGGGAGGGGGCGGCTGTGCTGGCGGTGGACCGGGATGTGGGCGCGCTTGCGACGCTTGCGACCGAAGTCCCAGGGTTGCAAACGCACAGCGCCGACCTCACCGACCCCGCGCAAGTACAGGCGCTGGCCGCGCACGCCGAAAAACTCGGCGGCGTCGACTGCCTCGTCAACGCCGCCGCCGTCGCCGAATTCCGCTGGATCGCCGACATGGACTACCAGGCCCATTGGCGGCGCACGCTGACCGGCGAACTCGATACCGTCTTCCTCATGTGCCAGGCCATCTGGCCACTGATGATCGCGCGCGGCGGCGGGGCCATCGTCAATCTCGCCTCGGCCAACGCCTATGTCGCCTTGAAGAATTCACCCGCGCTGGCACATACGGCCGGAAAAGGCGGCGTGCTGGCCATGACCCGTCAACTGGCGATGAAAGGCGGCCCGCACGGCATCCGCGTCAACTCCATTTCGCCGGGGATGATTGTCACGCCCGCGACGGCACCGGTGCTGGAGCGGCCGGAGTTACTGGCCTCGGTGAAGGACAAGTTGATGGTGAACCGGCTTGGCCGACCCGAAGACGTTGCCTATGGGGCAGTCTATCTGTGTTCGGACGAAGCGGGTTACGTGACGGGCACGGACCTTTCCATCGATGGCGGCGCCTTGGCCTGGTGATGGACCGTATCAAGCATACGGCGCCGGATGCAGGAACGGCCAGGGCGAGGCGTCCCCACCGCGCGCCTGCTTCACGGCGATCAATGCCGGTTCGTTGCGCGCAATGGCCCGTTTCAACGCAACTTCCAATGCCTCCGGCGTATCGGCGCGCTCGGCGGCCACGCCAAAACTCTTCGCCAACGCCACGAAATCCGGGTTGGTCAATTCCGCGCCAAGGCGGCGGCCCTCATAGGTTGTGTCCTGATCGCGCAGCACATTGCCGTAAGCGCCGTTGTCGAACACCACGGCAACAACGCCGATGTTGTGCTGCGCGGCGGTTGCAAGTTCCTGCATGCCGAATAGGAAGCCGCCATCGCCCGAGATCGACACCACCGCGCGATCCGGGTTGGCCACTTTCACGCCGAGCGCGGTGTTGAAGCCGAACCCGAGGTTTTCTTGGTAGGCCGACGTGACATATCCTCGCGCGTGATAGACGGGGAACGCGAAGCGCGCCGTAAAGCCCACCTGGCTGATTTCCTCAACGAGGAAACCGTCTCTAGGCAGAGCAGTCCGGATGGCTTTCAAGAAACTGACTTGCGGCTGGACGCCTTGGACAGCCGCAGCAGCAGCATTTCTGATGTCAGAAAAGTACGTCTCGCGGGCCTCATCGCCGCCCTTGGCCTGCAGCAGCGCCGCAAGTCCCGTCACCGCTTCAGTCGCATCGGCGAGCACGAAGTGGCTCGGCTTCAGCCGCACCGCTTCCAGCGGATCGATGTCGATCCGCAACGTCTTCAGTCCCTTCGGCGCCCACTTCCAGCGCATGAACGGCAGTTCCAGCCGCGTGCCGATGCCTATAAGAAGATCGCAGGTTTTCCAATAGTCGTAGCCGGAAACCATATTGAAAGCATACGGACTGTCATCGGACACAATGCCTTTTCCCGAGCGGTGCGCCACCACGGGCGCGCCGATGCGACGGGCGAGGTCCAGCAATGTGTCCCCGGCCTCGACGGCGCCCGGCCCGACAAAGATCATCGGGCGTTCCGCAGCGCGGATCATCTCGGCGGCGCGTTCCAGCGCCGTGCCATCCATCTGTGGACGGAACGGCGGCATGGGCGCAACCGCCGCGCCCGGCCCGCGCTGGCCCATCACATCCCACGGCGCCTCGATCACCGCTGGCCCGCCACGGCCCGAACGCATGGCGTGCATCGCCTCGGCCAACTTCGCGCGCGCCTCGCCGGGATGATTGATCCGTCCCGCCCATTTGACGATGCTGCGCATCGTCGCGAGCTGATCCGGCAGTTCATGCAGCTGTCCGCGCCCCTGCCCCATCAGGTGGGACATGATGTTGCCGGTCACGCACAGCACCGGCGCATTGCCCGCATAGGACGTACACAGCGCAGCGCTGGCGTTCAATACGCCAGGGCCGGGGACGACGGTGAACACGCCCATCTTGCCGGTGGAGCGCGCGTAGCCATAGGCCATGTAGCCCGCGCCCTGCTCGTGCCGCGTGTGCACAAAGCGAATGCGGTCGCGCACGCCAAAAAGCGCGTCATTGAACTCATACAAATGCGCGCCGGGGATACCGAAAACGGTGGTTACGCCCTCGGCGGCCAACGCTTCAGCCAGCGCCTGCCCGGTGGTCGGATGTATGTTCTTCAAGTTTTCTCCTGACTTAATTCCGGCGAAGGAAAATTCAAACCAATCTGCTCTTCTCGCCAAAACGAGAGTAGCGCAGTGATCGCCTTTTCCCACAGGAGACCTCTGTAATATGCACAGTGTCTCAGCAATATCGTCATTCCCGCGAAGGCGGGAATCCAGACAAGCCAATGGTACGGTCGCAGGTCGATCCGAAAACGCAAGTTCTATCAGAGGCTTCCGTGGTTGATAGTTCGAGCCGAACACTGGCTTGGCTGGATACCCGCCTTCGCGGGTATGACGAGATTAGGGCCTGTTCGTATTTTTGCAGAGACCTCCGTGGGGAGCAGGTGATAGAGCCGCGCCATTCTTTGCGGGCAAAGTCTTAGCAGCTCACGCGAAAAGATCCTTCTGCTCGCAGAACTCGACCAGATTGCCAGCATTGTCGCGAATGAACAGAAACGCCCCCCAGGGCGCGCGGCGAGACATGACGATTTCGGCCCCGCGCGCGGTCATCTCGGCTGTTATGGCGTCGATGTCGGGCACAGCGAAGGCCACGTGCTTGGTGCCATGCGTATGCAGATCGTCGTGCATGGACGAGCGCTCGGGCGGCAGCGGCTTCGCGCCCGGCACCTCGAACAGCTCTATGCGCAGCGCCCCACGCCTCATCATGGCGATCTTGGCCGGGATCATCGGAATGTCGATCTCCTGATCGACCTCGAACCCCAACATATCGCGCCACCAGGCGACACTCTGCGCCAGCGAGGGCACCGAAAGGCCGGCATGATGATGGGTGATCGGTGTGCCTAGCATCAGGCTGTCACCACGTAAGGCTGCAAGGCAGCCTTGAAGTCGTTGGTCGGCGCTTCCAGGAGGAACGTCGAGACGAAATCCACCCAGGGCGTCAGGAAGGGGTACACCCCGTGCGTTGCCCACTTCGGCGGCGTATAGGCGGGCGGGTTGGTGACGACGGCGTTGCGCCAAGCATCCGTGTTCTCATACCACAGCTCGCTCACTCGCCACCATGGGCCGACAATAGGCGGAACGGCCGTGTACGAAACAAAGCGCTTGAGCCCCGGCTGCTTGCACACTTCCGGCGCATGCGTGTTGACGTACCACTCGTCCCCCTCCTCGCGCGACACACCCTCGGGGTACTTGATGGCCTGCACCCAGCGCACCACCGTACCATCGTCGATGGTGAGGCCCTTGCCATGAAAGTCATTCACGGGGCGCTTAGTCACGAACACGAAGGCCGGCGGATTTGGCCCTTCCGGTTTGCCACGCCAGCCGGGATTGCGCGGTTCGCCATCCAGCGGCAGGCCCAGAATGGCCTTTTAGCCATAGGGCCAACGCTCGGCGAACAGCGTCCCCTGATCCATCTGCCCTTGCGCCCGGAACGGGCTCTCGCGCCACCAATGCTCCGTCATGCGCCAGTTGTAATAGGCGAACTCCTTGGCCCCCTCGGGCGCCGGCACCGCGCGATAGCTGCAATAGCGATCCAGAATCGGCCCGATGAAACTGATGGTTTCGGGCGCGTGATCGCGTAGCAGCCAGCGCTCCATGAAGGGAAGATCGTTCATCGACTTCAGGTTCAGGATCAGATAGCTGCGCACGCGAAACGTCCCCGGGTTGGAGTTTGAAAGCGTTATCAATTGATTCAGCAACACGGGCGGAATACTACACACGTTAACTAATTGCGGTACGGGCCTGGCGTTTTCGCCCATCTCGCTTGATATTCCCGCGCTCAAGGGGATGTCGCAAGGCGTTGCGGCGGTCGGTGGAAAGCAGGGCTATGACGTCATCATCCTCGATCCCAAATTCGATGGCCCGACCCAGGCACAGCAGCTCAATCAATTGATCTCATCCGGGCGCATCAAGTCCGCCTGGGCGATTTCCGTCAATCCCGGCGTCATGGGCGGCGTGATTGATACCGCCAAGGAGAAGGGCGCGGTCCTGGTTTGAACGGCGAGCCCAAGGACTACGGCCAGAGCGGCATGGTGCCTGGCGTCACCTTCGCGCGGATTGACTATGCCGGCTACGGCGGCACGGCCGGCAAGCTCGGCGGCGACTGCGCCAACAAGGATTTCGGCGGCAAGGGCCAAGCCTTGATCATCCAGCAGAAGGAAGGCGCGCCCGGCAAGCAGCTGATGGACGAGGCGATGGAGAAGGAGCTGAAGGCTGCCGCTCCCGGCGTTGAGATCGTCGGACGGATCATCGTCGAAAGCCGCGCCGATGGCCTGACCAAGGTTGGGCAAGTTCTCCAGGCCCATCCCGGCCTAAATGTCGTCGTCTCGAACCATGACGAGGGCGCATTGGGCGCCATGAGCGCCTTCGAGGGCGCCGGCAACAAATCCCATTGCTTCGTGGCTTCGGGCGGCAATGACGAAGTGCTCAAGTCCGTTGACGCGGGAGCGCTCTACGGCGTCGCCGGCCTCGATTTCGGCGGCGACATGATGCAGACTTTTGACGCTATTGCGACCATGCTGAAGGATCCCAAAGCCGCTGGCCGCCAGTTGTCGGTGCCGATGAACGTTCGCACACGGAAGTGATGTGACGATCAACCCTGCTCAAGATGCCGGCGCGAGACCTCCCGCGCCGGACATCGACCGCGCCAACATTCCCGTGAGCGACCGCCTTCCCCTCGGGATAGCGGCGCTGGTTTTTATCCGTGATCGCGGCATCGTGGTGCTCTGGCTGGCGCTCCTGCTGTTTTTCACCCTTTGGGACTGGCCCTACTTCGGTTCGATCGACAATGGCCTGTTGATCCTGAGCGCGGCCTCACTGACGGCGAATTACGCCGCGGGAGTGGGGCTCGGCGCTATTTCCGGCGCGCTTGATCTTTCGGTGCCGGGCACGGCGGCGTTGGCGTCCTGCATGTGCGGCGCGCTGATCCTGGCCGTCTGTCCGGTCTGGCTCGCGCTCGGCGCCGGCATGCTGTTCGGCGTCGTCGCCGGCCTGATCAACGGCTACATCACGCTCAGCGGCCTCAACCCCCTGGTCGTCACCATCGGCACACTCAGCGTCATGTCCGGCCTCGCCTCGGTGATTTCCGGCGGCTACAATATTACCGGACTTGGTATGCTCAAGTTCATGGGTACGGCGCGTTACTTCGGCGTGTCCAGCCACATCTATATCGTCGTGGTGATCTACGTCATTCTAACGCTATTTCTCACCAAGACAGTGCATGGCGTGCGCCTGGTCGCCGTCGGCGGCAACCCGGAGGCGGTGCGTCGCGTCGGCATCAATTCCTCCGCCTACAAATTGCTTGGCTTCGTGTTGAGCGGCGTGCTTGCGGCGCTGGCCGGCCTGATGCAGACGGCGCTGGTCACCGAGGCCTCACCGCAGGCTAGCCCCGGCATCATCTTCACGGCGCTCACCGCCGTCGCCCTGGCCGGCGTTTCGCTGGCGGGCGGACGCGGCAGCATGCCAAAAATCCTGGTCGGCGCGATCGTGCTGGCGACCATCGGCGATGGTCTGACGATCAAGGGCGTGCAGCCCTACTGGGCGACCGTTTCGACGGGTGTGCTGATGATCGGCGCCCTGTTGCTGGACAAGACGCTGACCCAGGTCATCTCAGCGCGCCTGGTCGCGGTGGCCGACCTGTCTGTCTACGCGAAAGGCCGAGCGCGATGACGACTGTCGCCGAACAGGCGCTGCAGCTCAGCGGCATTGAAAAGCATTATGGCTATGTCCGTGCCCTGAATGACGTGGATTTCGACGTGAACTTTGGCGAAGTGGTTTGTCTCCTGGGCGACAACGGGGCGGGAAAGTCCACGCTGCTTAAGGTGATGTCGGGCGCGCACCGCGTCACGCGCGGCGAGATAAGAGTGGCCGGCAAGCCTGTGCGCTTCAACAGTCCGCACGATGCCGCGGCGGCGGGCATCCAGATGGTCTATCAGGATCTCGCCCTGGTCGAGGCGCTCGATATCGCGACCAACCTGCAGCTCGGGCGCGAGCCGATGCAGCGCTTTCCCCAAAATCTGTTCGGCTTCATTGATCGGCGCGCCATGCATCGCAATTCGATCGAACAACTCGACAAGCTCGGGGTGCGAACGGCGCCGCCGACCCGGGCGGTCGAAATGCTGTCCGGCGGACAGCGGCAGGTGGTCGCCATCGCGCGCGCGGCCGTGCGGGTCATGGAGGGCGGCAGCCGTGGCATCATCCTGATGGACGAACCGACGGCGGCGCTCGGCTACGAGCAGACCCAGATGGTGCCGGGTCTCATTCGGCGCATGGCCGACCGGGGGATCGCCATTGTGCTGGTGACGCACAATCTGCCGCTGTGCTTCAGCGTTTCGGACCGGATCGTGGTGATGAAGCGTGGCCGCAAGGTCGCAGATGTTCGCAAGGATGAAACGGATAAGGATTCGATCGTGGGGTGGATTACCGGCGCGAAGGCCGAGTAGACATTTGGTATAAAGAATGATGCTGTCTAGGACACAAGAAGGGATCGCCACATGGGCGCTGAAAACAAATTCCCACCGGAAGAGAACTTTCCCGCAGGTTATGTACCAGCCAAAGTATGGGCCTGGGACCGTGACGCCGTCATTCCCTTTGGCGCCAACAACCGTCCGACCGCCGGCGCGAGACACGACACAGCGCTCAAGGTCGGCAAGCACGCGTTGCAGCTCTACTCCATGGGGTCGCCCAATGGCGTCAAGGTCGCGACCCTGCTGGAAGAGCTGTTGGCCGCCGGACACAAGGATGCTGACTACGATGCCTGGATGATCAACATCATGAATCACGATCAGTTCGGTTCGGGCTTTACAGAGATCAATCCCAACGGGAAAATTCCCGCGCTGGTGGACCTTGCGCCCAAAGGCGGCGGCGAACCGGTGCGTGTGTTTGAATCCGGTTCCATCCTGCTCTATCTGGCCGAGAAATTCGGCGCCTTCCTGCCAACGGACGTGCACGGACGCACCGAGACGCTCAACTGGCTGTTCTGGCAAGTCGGTACGGCCCCTTTCCTCGGCGGCGCCTTCGGACATTTCTACACTTACGCGCCGCAGAAAATTCAATACGCCATCGACCGCTACGCCATGGAGACCAAGCGGCTCTACGATGTGCTCGACCAGCGCCTGGCCGACCGGGAGTTCGTTGCCGGCAGCACCTACACCATCGCCGACATGGCGCTGCTGCCGTGGTTCGGCCGCATCGCGGCGGGCGAAACGTTCGACGACGCCGCCAGTTTCCTGGAGTTGGAAAAATACCTGCACGTGCAGCGCTGGCGCAAACAGCTCTCCGCGCGCCCCGCCGTAAAACGCGGAAAAATGGTCAACAACCCCTGGGGCGATCCGTCTACGCAGCTTCACGAACGGCATGCCGCGTCGGATTTCGAGACCAGGACGCAGGACAAGATTGGCGGCGGCGCGAAGGCCTGACGGCAGGCGCGCCACAACGAGCTCGGCAACGGCTTGGTCAAATCCGCACAAAAAAAACCGCCGGCGCGTTTCCGGGCCGGCGGTCCTGATCGTCCGCAGATTGTAGTGGTGTACAGACGAAACCTACTTCGCCGCCGCGACTGCGCGCTCGGCGATCACCGGGATCACGCTGGCGCGGTAGTCGGCGCCGCCGTGGATGTCGCTGAGCAGGCCGGTCGCTGGCATGGTCGCGCCTTTGAGCGCGTCCACCGAGAAGCCCTTGGCGAGCGCCGCTTCCAGCCCGGCGGCGCGGAACACGCCTGACGCGCCGGAACCGGTGACCGCGACGCGCGGGCCGGCGGCGGTTTGCGCCGCGAACACGCCGATCAGGGCGTAGCGCGAGGCGCGCTGCTCGAACTTCGAGTAGCCGGCTTTCTGCGGGATCGGGAAGCGGATCGCCTTGATTAGCTCGCCCGGTTGCAATGCAGTGCGGAACAATCCCGTAAAGAAGCTGTCGGCCGGGATTTCGCGCGTGGTGGTGATGATGGTCGCGCCCAGGCCCAGCACCGCTGCCGGATAGTCCGCAGCCGGATCGTTGTTGGCGACCGAGCCGCCGATGGTGCCGGCGTGCCGCACGTGCGGATCGCCGATGCCGCCGGCAAGCGCCGCCAGCGCCGGGATGGCCGCGCGCACGTCGGCGTTGGCGGCCACGGCGGCGTGGGTGGTCATGGCGCCGATGGTCACGGAATTGGCGTCGCGCGAAACGCCCTTCAGCTCGGCGACGCCGGACAGGTCAACCAGCGCGGCCGGCATGGCGAGGCGCTGCTTCATGGTCGGGATCAGGGTCTGGCCGCCGGCCAGGGCCCGGTTCTCCTCGCTCGACCCGAGCGCCTTGACGGCGTCGGCGAGCGAGGCGGGACGGACGTAGTCGAATGCGTACATGGTGGGCTCCACATAGAAGACGTGAAATCGTGAATTCGTGAAGTCGCCAAATCGTGTTTTCGTGTGAGGCCGACCGACTTGGCGACTTCACGAATTCACGATTTGGCGTCTTTCTGCCTCTAAGCCTTCATCCCCTTGGCATGGATCGCCGCCCACACCCGCGCAGGCGTCGCGGGCATCTCGATATTGTCGATATCGATGGCGTCGCAGATGGCGTTGATGACGGCCGGCGTCGAGCCGATCGCGCCCGCTTCGCCGCAGCCCTTGACGCCGAGCGGATTGTGCGTGCACGGCGTAACGGTCGTCTCCACCTTGAAGAAGGGGACGTCGTCGGCGCGCGGCATGCAGTAGTCCATGTAGGAGCCGGTGATCAGCTGGCCCTTGTCGTTGTAGACCGCGCCTTCCAGCATGGCCTGACCAATGCCCTGCACCAGTCCGCCGTGGACCTGGCCCTCGACGATCATCGGGTTGACGATGTTGCCGAAGTCGTCGGCCGCCACGAACTGCGTGATCTGGGTTTCGCCCGTACGGGGGTCAATCTCAACTTCGCAGATATAGGTGCCGGCGGGATAGGTGAAATTCTTCGGGTCGTAGAAGGCGGTTTCCTCAAGGCCCGGCTCGACTTTGTCGATCGGGTACTTGTGGGGCACGTAGGCGGTGAGAGCAATTTCGCCAAAGGTCTTCTTCTTATCGGTGCCCTTGACGGTATAGGCGCCGTTTTCGAACACGATGTCGCCTTCCGAGGCTTCGAGCAGATGGGCCGCGATCTTCTTGCCCTTGTCGATCACTTTGTTCAGCGCGGTCACGATGGCCGAGCCGCCCACAGCCAGCGAGCGAGAGCCGTAGGTGCCCATGCCGAACGGGATCTTGTCGGTGTCGCCGTGGACGATGTGCACGCTCTCGGCGGGAATGCCGAGCTTTGAGGCCACGACCTGCGCGAAGGTCGTTTCGTGGCCCTGGCCGTGGCTGTGCGAGCCGGTCATGACGCTGACCGAACCCGTCGGATTGACCCGGACGGTCGCCGCCTCATAAAGACCTGCGCGGGCGCCGAGCGCGCCAACCAGGCTGGACGGTGCGATGCCGCAGGCTTCGATATAGCTGCAGAAGCCGATGCCGCGAAGCTTGCCCTTGGCCGCCGAGGCCGCCTTGCGGGCCGGGAAGCCTGCGTAATCGGCAGTCTTCAGCGCGGCCGCCATCGAGGCCTCGTAGTCGCCCACGTCATAAACCAGGGCGACCGGAGTCTGGTACGGGAACTGCGTCTTCTTGATGAAGTTCAGCCTGCGGAACGCGGCCTGATCCATCTTCAATTCGCGTGCCGCCTTGGTGACGATGCGCTCAATGATGTAGGTCGCTTCCGGCCGTCCCGCGCCGCGGTAGGCATCGACCGGCACCGTGTTGGTGAACATCGCCTTCACGTTCACATAGACGGCGGGATAGGTGTATTGACCGGCCAGAAGAGTGCCGTGCAGCCAGGTCGGCACCACCGGGGCGAAGGTTGAGAGGTAGGCGCCCATGTTTGCGAAAGTATCGCAGCGCAGCGCCAGCATTTTGCCGTCTTTGTCGATAGCGAGTTCGGCATGCGTGACGTGATCGCGGCCGTGGGCGTCGGAAACGAAGCTTTCCGAACGTTCCGCAGTCCACTTGACGGGACGCCCGACCTTTTTGGCCGCCCAAGTGACGAAGGCTTCCTCAGCATAATGGAAAATCTTCGAACCAAAGCCGCCGCCGACGTCGGGGGCGACCACGCGCAGTTTGTGCTCGGGGATCGACAGCACGAAGGCGCCCATCAGCAGGCGGATGACATGCGGGTTCTGGCTGGTGGTATAGAGCGTGTGCTCGTCGGTGCCGATCTCGTAGACGCCGATGGCCGCGCGCGGCTCCATAGCGTTGGCGACCAGCCGCTGGTTGACCAGGTCAATCTTAGTGACATGGGCGGCCGCAGCGAAAGCGGCGTCGGTCGCGGCCTTGTCGCCGAACTCCCAGTCAAAGCACATGTTGTCGGGCGCTTCGTCATGCACGGGAGCGCCGCCGCCTGTGAGCGCGCGCTTCATATCGATGACGGCGGGCAGTTCCTGGTAGTCGATCGAAATCAGGTCGGCCGCGTTCTTGGCCTCGACCAGGCTGTTGGCGATGACCGCAACGATCGGATCGCCGACATGGCGAACTTTTCCGGCCGCCAGGATCGGATGCTTGGGCTCCTTCATCACCTGGGCGTTCTTGCCGGTGATCTGCCAGCCGCACGGCACGCCGCCAACCGCTTCCAAGTCCGTCGCGGTAAACAGCGCTACGACGCCGGGCGCGTCTTTCGCTGCGGAAACGTCGATTTTGCCGAGCTTGGCGTGCGCCACCGACGAGCGCAGGAAATAGCAGTAGGTCTGCGCCTGGTGGTTGATATCGTCCGTATACTTGCCGATGCCCTTCAAGAACCGGTAGTCTTCGCGCCGCTTGGTGCTGGCGCCGATGCCGTCTTGTGCCATGTGGAGGTTTCCTCGATCTTTTTGATGCTTGATTAAGACGTGAAATCGCCAAATCGCCAAGTCGTGAGGACGCCGATTTGGCGACTTCACGACTTCACGATTTCACGACTTATGCCGACACTTGCCCGCTCGCGATTTGCACCGCCTTGACGATATTGTGGTAGCCCGTGCAACGGCAGATGTTGCCCTTCAGGCCGGCGCGGATTTCCGACTCGCTCGGCTTGGGGTTGTGCTTCAGCATGTCGACCACGGCCATCACCATGCCGGGTGTGCAGTAGCCGCATTGCAGCGCGTGCGCCTGATGGAAGGCGTCCTGCACCGGGTGCAGCGCCGCGCCGGTCGAGAGGCCCTCGATGGTGGTGACGGAGGCGCCGTTGGCCTGCACGGCCAACGTGGTGCAACTCTTGACGGCGTCGCCGTTGACATGAACCACGCAAGCGCCGCACTGGCTGGTGTCGCAGCCGACGTGGGTGCCGGTCAGCATCAGGTCGCGGCGCAGAAACTCCACCAGCAGCGTGTTGGTCGCCACGTCTGCGGAAACGGATTTTCCGTTCACGGTCATCGTAATCTTGGGCACGTCGCTCCTCCTTTTTTGGATCGTTTGTTTTGATTTTGCGGTCTCAGAACGTCCGTCAGTGCAGTCCCTTCAGGATGTAAACCAAGGCGGCCACCAGCGCTATGGCCGCCAGGGCCCACATCCACGCCGGCATACCGGAGCGATTGGCGGCTGTCACAGCTCGCGCCGGACTTTTGGCGACGGCCGCGGTCGCACCTGACGCCGCGCCGTCTTTGCCGCCCGCCGCGGCCGCAGCGATTGCGGCCACCGGCGCCGGGCCAACTTCGCTTGCGAACTTGTCGAAGAACTCGCCCGCCAGCTGCGCCGCCGTGGCGTCGATCAACCGCGAGCCAAGCTGGGCCATGCGGCCGCCAACGGTTGATTCCACCTTATAAGTCAGCTCTGTGCCGCCATCTTTGGGCGCCAAGACGACATCGGCAAATCCACTGGCGAAGCCGGCCACGCCCGCCTTGCCCGAGCCGGACAACCGGTAGGAGTTGGGCGGATTGAGATTGCTCAGCGCCACATCGCCAGCGAATTTCAGCGCCATCGGCCCCATGCGCAACGCCACCACGCCCTTCAAGTTGGCGTCGTCAATTTTCTCCAGCGATTCGCAACCGGGAATGCATTTGCGCAGCACCACGGGATCGTTGAGCGCGCGCCACACGTCGGCCTGCGACGCCATGATCTGACGCGTACCGGACATTTCCATGAGCAATCATTCCCGCAACAGCCGCCGAACCACGCACTTGTCGGTGAGGCACGACCGACAACCAACCCGGCCGATCTTGGCCGAGCCATCTGCCGCCGTCAATCGACCGGGTCTCGCCACAAGGTCGGATGCCGCGCGTCAGAACCCTGTGGTTTCCAGACTGAGTTCGCCACAGGTTGGGTTTCCATTTGCCGCGAAGCCTGCTATAGGGCTTTCCGTCCGGAGACGTGGCCGAGTGGCTGAAGGCAACGGTTTGCTAAACCGTCATACGATGTAAAGTCGTATCGGGGGTTCGAATCCCCCCGTCTCCGCCA
>JANMVX010000275.1:0-6939 GCA_031393505.1 Hyphomicrobiaceae bacterium
ACGATACGCGCGTGCTGCTGTCGCCGGACAGCGAGTTCTTCAAGTATTTCGCCGATCCAACGGGCAAGTCGTCGGGACCGGCGAAGTAGCGGCCATGGGACGGGCGGAGAGTATAGGCTCCGCTGCACTTTCCTTCTCCCCCTACTTAAGGGGAGAAGGTGGCCCCCGAGCTAAGCGAGGACTAAGGGCCGGATGAGGGGCAGCCGCTTGCTCCGCACTCGTCGCAACAGGTATGGAGCATGCGGCTGCCCCTCACCGACCGCGTGGCTCTTGCCTCCCAAGAGGTCGGCTGCGAGACGCGGTCTCCTCTCCCCCTGAAGTAGGGGGAGAGGAAAAAAGAGCGCGGCTGGCTTGAACTGTCGCTTTTGGGTTTTCGCGGGGATGGGCCGGACCCTTTGAAGTCGCGATGACGAAAGACTGGACCATAAGTCCGAACTCGAACCATGTGCGCATCTGGAGCTGATCTCATGAGACTGACCGCCGCGCTTCGAACTGTTTTGGCTGCCGCGGCGTATTCTGGATTGGCGTTCTCACTCGCTCCTGCTCACGCCCAGCAAGGCCCCGTCTCGGTCGCCCCGATTGCGGAGAAGCTGTTCGACAGCGTCGTTAACATCTCCACTTCGCAGGCCCTTAAGGGACCGGCGGGCGTGCCGTTGCCAAAGGTGCCCAAGGGCTCGCCGTTCGAGGATTTCTTCAAGGACTTCTTTGACAAGAATGGCAATGAAACCGAGGCCCAACGCGTCAGCTCGCTCGGTTCCGGCTTCGTCATCGATCCCTCCGGCATCATCGCCACCAACAACCATGTCATCGCCGACGCCGACCAGATCTATGTCAATTTCAACGACGGCACGCGGTTGAAGGTGACCAAGGTGATCGGTCGCGATGTGAAAACCGACATCGCTGTGTTGCAGGTCGTCCCCGCCAAACCGCTCGCCTCGACCAAACTCGGTGACAGCAGCAAGATGCGCGTCGGCGACTGGGCTATGGCGATTGGCAACCCCTTCGGCCTCGGTGGTACTCTGACGGTCGGCGTGATCTCCGCAACCAAGCGCGACATCAATTCTGGCCCCTACGACGAATTCCTGCAGACCGACGCCTCGATCAACAAGGGCAACTCCGGCGGCCCGCTGTTCAACATGAGCGGCGAAGTGATCGGCATCAATTCGGCCATCATTTCCCCAACGGGTGGCTCCATCGGCCTCGGCTTCGCCATCCCCTCCAACGAGGCGCGCCAGGTCATCGAGCAGCTGCGCGCCTACGGCGAAATGCGCCGCGGCTGGATCGGCGTGAACATTCAGACCGTGACGGACGATACCGCGACGGGGCTTGGATTGCCGACAGCCAAGGGCGCGGTGGTCTCGCAGGTGGCGCCGGGCGGCCCAGCGGCCAAGGGGGGATTGAAAGCCGGCGACGTCATCGTCGGTTTCGACGGCAACGACGTGCCCGATATGCGCAGCCTGCCGCGCATTGTCGCCCTGTCGGTGATCGGCAAGGCCGCCAAGGTCGAGGTGCTGCGCGATGGCAAACCGATGAGCTTTGCGGTGACGGTCGGCCGGCTCGCCGAGGATGTTGCCGCCAAGGACGCCGCAACGCCCGGCGACAAGGGAAAGTCCGAGGATCCGTCAAAGGACAAAGCTCCGGACCCGCCGGCAGCGGCCAGCGCTCCAGTCGAGAATTTGGCGCTTGGCGTAAAGCTCCAGGCGCTTGACGCCAAACTGCGTGCAAAACTGTCAGCGGCGGAGAAGGTCGAAGGCGTCGCGGTTATCGAGGCCGATCCCAAAGGGGCGGCGGCCCAGCACGGCGTGAAAGCCGGCGACATTATCGTCGAGATCACCAACGAGAAAGTTGCGACCCCCGACGACGTGGCCGAGCGCATCGACGCGGTGCGGGCAGGCGGGCGCAAAACGGCGCTGTTGCTGCTGTCGGACGCCAAGGGCGAGATCAGGTTTGTGGCGGTGCCGCTGGAAGCGCCGAAGCAGTAGGACCGGCCTGCATTGATGCCGACTGATCGGTGATTTGTAGGGGCGCACAGCAGTGCGCCCGGCGCGCCGCATCCGACGGACCGTCAGTGTTGTACACCGGGCGCGCTGCTGCGCGCCCCTACCGATCCCCGACGGGTCAGCATCACCAAGGCTGGCAACGACGCGTTCCGGCCCTCAGGTCCCGGGACGGCGCGGCCAGGCTTCGAACACGGCCTCGAACCCTAGCCGGCGCGCCTCGGGCTCCAGTCCCGCCGCCATCAGGGCCTTGATGGCTTCGCCCAGCCCAACCGTGTTGGCCCCTGTCGCGGCGCCCGATCCGATGGTTGCGATGGCCAGCAATGCCGTTCGACCGATCTGCTTTCCCTGGGCCGCGTCCTGCAGCTTCGGCAACAGGCCGGTTTCCGGCAGGTGTCCTTGATCGGCCTTGGCGGCGGACTTGGCGGCGTTCTGCGCCCCCTCCCAGATCGGGATTGGCACATCGTATTTGAGCGCGTCGAGCACCGTCGCCAGGCGCTGGATCATCACCGGCGAGAGCGCGCCGGCCACCGCGAGGTCCTCCGCATATTTCATGCTGGAGCCATGCGGCACGTGTTCGCCAGCGTCGGCGATGTCGGTCAGCGGGAGCCAGCCCAGAAGTGGATTGCCGGCGGGACCAGCGCTGACGGCGGACAGTGTCCAGCCCATCGCATGGTCATAGCTTCCGGATGCAAGAAGCGTCTCAATGGCGGTCTCGGTGAAGCCGGCCAAGTCGGGTCCCGGCCGCATAGCGTCCACCATAGGCGCCACGAGGCGGGCGACCGGCATCAGGATCGCCTCGCGCCGCGCGGCATCGAGCAGGGAACGGATCAAATCGGCTTTTCGAGCGGGGCTGCTCTCTTTTTCCGCCACCTGCAGCAGCAGTGCCCGTTGCCTGGCCGCATCGGCGGCATTGGGCAACGCGCCGCTCGCCGGGGCGGGCGCAAGGGGATTGGCCAACTGCTGCGGCTGGAACACCACGGCCCGATAGGCGGCCGCAAGATCCGCATCGTCGAACGCATTTTCGCGCGCTGCCGCCTCGCTGGCGATCAGGCGCATCGAGGCGTCGCCATTGGCGTCATGGGCGATGGCGATCAGCAGATCAGGCGTGGCGCGCGGCAACAGGGGCATCAAACGCTCTAGCGGCACTTTGCCCAGCAGCGACAGGAACTTGTAGTCGATGACCCGGAGATTGTCGGCGCGCGGCAGTTTTGGCGTTTTGCTCTCGGCGATGGCGTCGAGCACGGCCAAGGCCAAGGGTTCGGCGAAATTCTGGTCCCGCAGCACTTCGGCGGCGAGGCTGGCATGGTTCGGCTGCTTGTCGCGCGAGGCGCAGAAGGCGACCATCAGCAGCGCGTCGTTGCGGGCGCGGCCCTTCAGCGGCCCGCCGCTGATCGGCAACGTGCGGACGCGCGCGCAGGCCTTGTCGTCGTCGCCCAGGGCAAGAAGCACGCGGGCGGCGGCCACCTGTTCGAACGGATCAGCGTTTTTGGGCAACGCCACCATAAGTTTGGCGGCGTCTTTCAGCAGGCCAGCCCGATAGAGGCCATCCAGCCGGGCCGCGAGGAATTGTGCGGGATCGGCGCCCTCGGGAGCCTGGTCGCTGAGCATCAACCGGCGCCACAGGTCGGCGAGCACGGGCGCGCGCAGAGGCACGTCGGTTTTGGCGATCAGCTGGGTTGCATCGGCAGAGGTTAGTCCCTGCCAAAGGCCCGGAGCAAAGGTCGTAGCGGGCGAAAGTGCGGCGGAAGCGACTCCGGCGGAGGCATCGGGCCCAAGCAAAGCGGATCCAGGCGCCAACGGACCACCATCAACCGGACCGATTGGCGCCAGCTGGCCGCTTTCCACCGCATCGGGCGCCGCTACGGTCGAAGATTCCACCGGCTCCTGCGCCGGCAACGGGACGGCATCCTGCGCCAGGGCGGGGACGGACAACCACGCGAAAAACCCGGCGGCGAGAACGTGCGCCCACTTATTGCTTGCGGATCGAGACGCCATGGACCGATTTCACCACTTCGCTTTGCGCAGGTTCATACAGCGTCGCCATGGCATAGAGCCCGCCGACCACCAGCCCCACCAGAGTGCTCAAGAGCACCAGAAAGCGTATCAGACTTGGCATCGGGCCGCCCGGTAAAGCCGCGAAAGCTGTGTGCTGCCCCTTCGTGACGCCAATAAGGCTCTGCGCCAGGGGTGTAGGGATGGGTTAGCGAGGCAGGGCTGAGTCGGCAAGCTGGGGACCGGGTGTCAGACACTTTTGGCGCGCATCAACGGCATTGACGCTACCCTCAAACGAGTGGCGCGCCACAAGTGTCTGACACCCAGCAGCGTCCGTGACCCAGCGCTTGACGCGCGACACCGCAGGGCAGAACATGCGGCGCTAGTTGACAATCGTGTCAGTCGAGGACTTAGGCATGCCACTGACCTTGAAAGAACGCGTCGAAGCGCTCGAGCGCCAGATGCAGGAACTCACTTCGCCACCAGCAAGGAAGAAGGATTGGCGCAAGACATTTGGGAATTCCGCCAACGACCCCGGCTTTGACGAGATGATAGAACTTGGCCGCAAGGCCAGGGATGCAGCTAACCGTCCTGCCAAGCAAGGCGGTCGTGCTCGTTCTTGATACCGATCACCTGAGCGAGATCGACAGAGGATCGCGCCGTGGCGATGACCTGATGGCTCGACTTGCGCGATCCAATGACGACATTGCGACTACAATCATGTCAGTTGAAGAGCAGCTGCGTGGTTGGTTGGCACAGATAAAGCGGAAACGCGACCTGCACGAACAAATAAGTGCCTATGCACGGTTGCAGGGACGTCTGACTGCCTATGCCGAATGGACGGTCTTGCCCTGGGACGCTACGGCCGTGAGTCTGTTTGAGGACTTACGTCGCAACGGCAACCGGGTCGGCACGATGGACCTTAAAATTGCGTGTGTTGTCCTGTCGCAAGACGCTACCCTTTTGACGCGCAACGTCGGCGACTTCAGCCGCGTCCCCGGCTTGCGCATCGAGAACTGGCTCTGATCCGCCATTGTCTTCCCGCGCCGTCCGTTCTACCTTGCGGCGCACCATGACTCCCCCCGCTTCCCCCGTCCCGCCGCCTGACCCCGAGCTGCAATCGCGCTTCGCCAACCGGTTGAACGGCCGCAATCTCGTGCTGGTCGGCATGATGGGGGCGGGGAAGTCGTCGATCGGCAAGCGGCTGGCGGAGCGGCTGGGCATGCGCTTTCTCGATGCCGACGCCGAGATCGAGGCGGCAGCGGGCCAGACCATTCCGGAGATTTTCGCCGAGCATGGCGAGCCGTATTTCCGCGAGGGCGAAAAGCGCGTGATCGCACGGCTGCTGGACGAGCAGGGGCTGGTCATCGCTACCGGCGGCGGCGCGTTCATGAGCGCCGAAACGCGCGACAGAATTGCCCAGCGCGGCATATCGATCTGGCTGAAGGCCGAAGTGGACGTGCTGATGCACCGCGTGCGCAAGCGCTCGAACCGGCCGCTGCTGAAAACCGCCGATCCCGAGGCGACCATGCGCGGGCTGATGGAAATGCGGCATCCGGTTTACGCGCTGTCGGATGTGACGGTGCAGAGCCGCGAGGTGGCGCATGAGGTGATCGTCGGGGAAATCCTCGAGGCCCTGGCGAGGCTTCCCAGCCCGCGGGCCCTGGTCCCGACCTCATGAGCAACCCACCCGACCGACGCATTGTGCCGGTAGCCCTCGGCGCGCGCAGCTATGAGATCCTGATCGGACGCGGCTTGATCGCCACGGCCGGCGCGCAGGTTGCCGAGCGCTTTTCAGGAGCGCGCGCGGTCGTTGTGACGGATGAGAACGTGATGCGCCACCACGGCGGCGCGCTCACCGAAAGCCTGCGTGAGGCGGGGCTGCTGCTCGCCGATCCCATCGTGGTCACGCCAGGCGAGGCATCAAAGGGCTTTTCCACGCTCGAAACTGTCTGCCGCGCTCTGCTGCGCACCGGGCTGGAACGCCGGGACCTGGTGGTGGCGCTCGGCGGCGGCGTGATCGGCGATCTTGCGGCCTTCGCGGCCTCGATCATGCGGCGCGGCGTGCGCCTGGTGCAAATCCCGACCTCGCTGTTGGCGCAGGTGGATAGCTCCGTGGGCGGCAAGACGGGGATCAACACGCCCGAGGGCAAGAACCTTATTGGCACGTTCCATCAGCCGAGCCTGGTGCTGGCGGATCTTGGGGCGCTGAAGACGCTGCCGGTTCGGCAGTTGCGCGCGGGCTATGCCGAAGTTGCCAAATACGGGTTGCTTGGTGACGCCAAATTCTTCGCGTCGCTGGAAAAGGACGCGTCCGGTATTCTTGACGACGGCAACATCGCTGCCCGTACCGCCGCTATCGAAACCTGCTGTCACATGAAAGCCGGCATCGTTGCGCGCGACGAGACGGAGACGGGCGAGCGCGCCCTGCTCAATCTTGGCCACACTTTTGGTCACGCGCTGGAGGCGGCTTGCGGGTTCTCGGACAAGCTGCTGCATGGCGAAGCGGTGTCAATCGGCATGGTGCTGGCCTTCCGGTTTTCGGAAGGCCGCGGGCTGTGCGCCTCGCAGACAGCCGGACGGGTTGAGTCGCATTTGCGCGGATGCGGCCTGCCGACACGCATTGCCGATGTTCCCTCGCTGGCTGAGACGAGTACCGACGACCTGGTCACACTGATGCACCAAGACAAGAAGGTGTCGTCCGGCAAGCCCACACTTATTCTTGCCCGCGGCATCGGCGAGGCCTTCATCAGCCGAGAACAAACCTGGGCCGAGATCGCAGCCTTCCTGGCCGCCAATCGCGAGTGACCCCTGATGCGCAGACGCTCCGCAGACATACACTTCGTCATCCCCGCGCAGGCGCATAGGCGCTACAATAAGCCAGGCTGCGCTTTCCTTCTCCCCCTGCTTAGGGGGAGAAGGTGGCCCGAAGGGCCGGATGAGGGGC
>JANMVX010000320.1:0-6353 GCA_031393505.1 Hyphomicrobiaceae bacterium
GCACCGTCCCGCGCTGGCCGCCATGGGCGATAAGATTTTCCACATGGGGCCGTTGGGATCGGCGGCGGTGATCAAGGTCATCACCAACATGCTGGCCTTCATCCACCTGCAGGCGGACGCCGAGGCGCTGATGCTGGCCAAACGCGCCGGGCTCGATCTGGGGCAGGCCTGGCACGCCATCACCGCCTCGAGCGGCACCAGTTTCGTTCACGAGACTGAGGGTCAGCTGATCCTGAACGGCAGCTACGACATTGATTTCACCATGGATCTGACGCTGAAGGACATCGGCTTCGCCACCGCCTTCGGGCGCGAGTTCGGCGTGCCGCTGCAGCTGGCCGAGCTGACGGAGCGCATCTTCCAGCGCGGTAAAGCTGCCTACGGCGGCGCCGCGCAGTCGACGCAGATCGCCAAACTGCTGGAGGATGCGGTCGGTACGGATTTGCGGGCCGAGGGGTTTCCGGCGAAGTTGGTGTGAGGCGCCAAAGGAACTGCGCGCCTACATTATAGGCTTGTCTTGCCGAATTTCTACTTGTACACATGAACAAACCATGAACCCACTGGCATCGGGAGGCCGGCTGAGCGATGGTGACTCGATGACGAATCATCCAATCGTACCGGGCGATGTTGAGCATCGCTTCGAGGTCCACGAGGCCCGGAACGGGCTTGCCGTGCTGTCAGCGGCCCGTCCTGCCGAATGGCGGGACATTTTGACGGTCTTGCGATCATTCCAACTCTTGAAAGAGGATGTCGTCAAACCAGGTGGTCGCAAGTCCCCGATTGCTGAGAAGTTGGATGGGCATTTCTATCGACTGGGATGGGAAGAAAGAGAATTTAATACAAAAATTGTCGTTGATGAACAAGAATACCTATCTCCTACGCACAAGGTGGATTGTTTCAAGAATAGAGTCGCTGTTGAAGTTGAATGGAACAACAAAGACCCGTTCTATGATCGAGACTTAAGCAATTTCCGACTTCTCTTTGAGCTTAGAACGATAGATGTAGGTGTGATTATCACTAGGTGTACGGAGTTGCAGGACATTTTCGATGAACTCGGAAAAGGCTCAAGTTATGGCTCGTCGACGACCCACATTGGACGACTCCTTCCACGACTCAATGGCGGCGCCGGCGGCGGTTGCCCAATCGTCGCGTTCGGAATCCGCAAGCAAGCGTATGTTGGCCAATGAGTCTGGCGCGGCGGCCAATAAGGATTTGCTCGCCAGCTTCGCAGGGCGGCGGTTTTCGACGGTTCTGGCTGATCCTCCTTGGCAGTTCATCAATCGAACCGGCAAGATGGCGCCTGAGCATCGGCGCTTAAACCGCTACAATACGCTAGATACGAAGCAGATTTGCGAACTTCCGATTTCGTCGGTTGCAGCGAGCAAATCGCATCTGTATTTGTGGGTGCCGAACGCACTATTGCCGGATGGTCTTCGCGTCATGGCCGCTTGGGGATTTGAATACAAGTCAAATATTGTCTGGGAGAAGATTCGCAAAGACGGCGGTCCCGATGGTCGAGGGGTCGGGTTCTATTTTCGCAATGTCACGGAGCTACTCCTGTTCGGCATTCGCGGAAAAAACAATCGAACGCTTGCGCCAGGACGCAGGCAAGTGAATTTTCTGGCGACGCGTAAGCGGGAGCATTCCCGCAAGCCTGACGAGCAATACGACATTATCGAGTCCTGTAGTCCTGGTCCGTTTCTGGAACTATTCGCCCGCGGCGAGCGACCAGGCTGGACTGGTTGGGGGAATCAGGCTGACCCGTCGTACAAGCCGACATGGGATACTTACGCCAATCACTCGGCGGCGTGAGGGCAAATAAGGCGCAGCCCCCCTCAAGGCACCGGCAGCGCCTCGTGCTCCTTCAATGTCTTGCCGTTCTCGTTGTCGACTTCCACCAGCTTCACGCGGTAGCCCCACAACGACGCCAAATGCTGCAGCACGCGGTCAGCTTGCTCTTTGTCCAGCAGCACGCCGTTGCGAACCGTATGGGTAATGACCAACCGTCGCGCGCCGGAAAGATCCGCGTCCGTGACCTGAAGGTCCGGGTCATGCGCGCTGACGTCATAGTGGTTCGACAAGGCTCGCCTTACGCGCCGGTACCCTTGGTCGTCGTGGATGTTTTTCACCAGCACCGCCGGCGAGCCAGCGCTATCGCCGACCTCGAACATACGGAAATCGCGCATCACTTTCGGGCTGAGATACTGCAGCACAAAGCTGTCGTCGCGGAACTCTTCCCACGCCGTTTTCAGCGCGCCGAGACCGTCGCCCGATCCCGCCAACTCCGGGAACCATTCGCGATCTTCCGACGTCGGCTCTTCGGCGATGCGCTTGATGTCGCGCATCATGGCGAAGCCGAGGGCATACGGATTGAAGCCGGAGTAGAACTTGCTGTCAAACGGCGGCTGCATGACCACGGACGAATGGCTGTGCAGGAATTCCAGCATCGAGCCTTCGGTGAGTTGGCCGGCCTCGTACATGCGGTTGAGGATTTCGTAGTGGGTGAAGGTGGCGCAGCCTTCGTTCATGAGCTTGGTCTGGCGCTGCGGGTAGAAGTACAGTGACAGCATGCGGACGATGCGCAGCAGTTCGCGCTGCCAGTCCGCCAGTTTCGGCGCGTTCTTCTCGAGGAAATAGAGGATGTTCTCCTCCGGCAGCCCGAGTGCGGCCTGCTCGACAGGGCCGCCGCCAGTCACCGGTTTTTTCGGCGCGGATTCCTCGGCGGGACGGGGCACCGTGGTGCGGAAGAGATTGTTGAAGGTCGACTCCTCGTAGGCCCGCCGCGTCTCCAGCCGCTCCTTTTCCTGCGCGAACGAGCGGTGCTGCTTCTTGCCGGGGTGGCGGCTGATGCCCTGCTGCATCAGGGCGTGGGCGGAATCCAGAACCGCCTCTACGGCGTCCACGCCGTAATGTTCCTCGCATTCGGCCACGAAGCTCTTTGCGAACGATAGATAGTCGAGGATCGCGCCCGCGTCGGTCCACTGCTTGAACAGATAATTGTTCTTGAAGAAGTGGTTGTGGCCGAAGGCGGCGTGGGCCAGCACCAGCACCTGCATGGTCATGGAATTCTCTTCCATGATGTAGCTGATGCAGGGATCGGAGTTGATCACGATCTCATAGGCCAGCGCCCGCGCGCCGCGCTTGTACATGGCCTGCTCGCGCGCGAAATGCTTGCCGAACGACCAGTGCCGGTACATCTGCGGCATGCCAATGGAGGCATACGCGTCCAGCATCTGCTCGGCGGTGATGACCTCGATCTGGTTCGGATAGACGTTCAGACCCATCTGGCCGATGGCGACTTCCTCGATGGCGCCGAAGCTTTTTCGCAGCAGGTCGTAAGTCCACTCCGCGCCGTCGTAGAGGGGCGGTTTGACGCCGGCGCCTTTGCGTTTGGGGAGTTTGGGGGTGGAGGTCATGAAAGGTTCCGCAGTAGGGACTCGGGACTAGGGACTCGGGACTCGTGTGATCGAGTCCCGCGATTGCCTCCAAACCGAGTCCCGAGTCCCTAGTCCCGAGTCCCGTTTCCTACTCACGCCGCCGCCTCCGCAGACCCATCGAACAACTCCCGGAACACCGGATAGATCTCCGACGGCGAGGACACCCGCTTCATGGCGAAATTCTCGTTTTCCGAGACCAGGTCCTCGTAGCCGTTCCAGACCACGCTGTCGTTGCTGCCGCGGCTGTGCTCGGGGACGACCTCGATGTAGGCCATGTACTGGCAGATCGGCAGGATGTCGGCCTCCAGCAGTTCCAGGCACTTGTCCATGTCGTCGTCGAAGTTGTGCCCATCCGACGCCTGCGCCGTATAGATGTTCCAATCGGCGACCGGATAGCGGTCCTTGACGATCTCTTTCATTTTCTCGAACGCCGACGAAACAACCGTGCCGCCGGTTTCGGTGCCCTTGAAGAACGTCTCCTCGTCCACTTCGTCCGCCTCCGTCGTATGGCGGATGAAGACGACATTGACCTCGCGGTAGTGGCGCGTCAGGAACACGTGCAGCAGCATGAAGAACTGTTTGGCCAGGTCCTTCAGCTGCTCGGTCATGGAGGCCGAAACGTCCATCAGGCAGAACATGACCGCTTGCGTGGTCGGCTTGGGGACGCGTTCGAAACGGTTGAACTGCATGTCGAGCGGGTCGATGTAGGCGATGGTTTTGCGCAGGCGGACCAGGCGCTTGAGCTTGGTCTGCAGCAGCGTGATCTTTGCCGCATCCGGGGCGGCGGCGGCCTCTTCGTTGAACAGCTCCTCTTCCAACGCCTTGATTTCGGCTTCACTCGGACGGCGCAGCGCAATTCTCCGCGCCAGCGAGTTGCGCATGGTGCGCACACGGTTCAATTTCGACGGCGGCCCATCGGACGAGTAGCCCGCTCGCATCGGCTTGGGCTGGCGCATATCCTTCAGCTTGGCCTTGATCATGTTCGGCAGCTTCAGGTCCTCGAAGAACAGGTCGAGGAATTCGTCCTTGCTGAGGGAAAAGACGAAATCGTCCTCGCCCGATCCGTCCGGGCTGCCCTTGCTGCCGGACCCGCCCTGGCCCTCTTTGGGCTTGGGAATAGTATCGCCGGCCGAATAGTCGTGATTGCCCGGCAGCACGAAATCGCGCGAACCGGTGTTGGAGGAATGCCGGAACGTCGGCTCACGGAGATTCTTGGAGCGGATCGATACCCGCTCGCCGCCGGCCACGTCGGCGACCTTGCGCCGCTTCAGAGCGTCGCGCACGGCCTCGCGGACCTCGCTCTTGGCGCGGCGCAAAAAGCGCTGCCGGTTGCCGAGATTCTTGGCGGCGGGATTCTTGCGGCGGTCGACGATGTTCATGGGTGGACCAAAAAAGACGTGAAGTCGTGAAGTCGCCAAATCGTGAAATCGTGTTGCCGCCAAGCCGACGTGTCTGCATTCCCGACTTGGCGAATTGGCGATTTCACAACTTCACGTCTTCTCTCTTTTCTAGCTGCTCTTCTTCACCCGCATATACCACTCGACCAGCCGCCGCACCTGACGCGGCGTATACCCGCGCTCTTCCATGCGGCCGACGAAATCGTCGTGCTTCTTGGAAGTTTCGCCGTCCTTCTTGGCGCCGAAGCTGATCACCGGCAGCAGGTCTTCAACCTGGCTGAACATGCGGCGCTCGATGACGTCGCGGATTTTTTCGTAGGACGTCCAGCTCGGATTCTTGCCGCCGTTTTTCGCCCGCGCGCGGAGCGAGAATTTCACCACCTCGTAGCGGAAATCCTTCGGGTTCGCGATGCCGGCCGGTTTTTCGATCTTGCTCAGTTCCTGATCCAGCAGCGGACGGCTCATCAGCTGGCCGGTGTCGGGATCCTTGAAATCGTGGTCTTCGATCCAGGCGTCGGCGTAGGCGACGTAGCGATCGAACAGGTTCTGGCCGAAGTCATTGTAACTTTCGAGATAGGCTTTTTGCACCTCGTTGCCGATGAACTCGGCGTAACGCGGCCCGAGCTCTTCCTTGATGAACTCAAGGTAGCGGTCCTCGTTGTCCTGGCCCATCTGCTCGCGCCGGATCGCCTGCTCCAGCACGAACATCAGGTGGACCGGATCGGCCGCGACCTCGGAGGTGTCGAAGTTGAACGTCTCCGACAGCACCTTGTAGGCGAAGCGCGTGGACATGCCGTCCATGCCCTCGTTGATGCCGGCGGCGTCGCGGTACTCCTGCAGGGTCTTGGCGTGCGGGTCGGTGTCCTTCAGGCTCTCGCCGTCATAGACCCGCAGCTTCGAGTAGAGGCTCGAGTTCTCGTGATCGCGCAGGCGCGAGAGCACCGAGAACTGCGACAGCATCTCCAGCGTGGCCGGCGCGCACGGGGCGCCCGACACCTCGCTCGACGTGAGCAGCTTCTCGTAGATCCGCTTCTCTTCCGACACGCGCAGGCAATAGGGCACCTGGATCACGCAGATGCGGTCGAGGAACGCTTCGTTGTTCTTGTTGGCCCGGAACGTCTGCCACTCACTCTCGTTGGAGTGGGCGACGATGATGCCCTGGTAGGGCAGCGCGCCGACGTTCTCCGTGCCGACATAGCTGCCGTCCTGCGTCGCCGTGAGCAGGGGATGCAGCATCTTGATCGGCGCCTTGAACATCTCGACGAACTCGAGCATGCCCTGCGTCGTGCGGTTGAGGCCGCCCGAGTAGGAGTACGCGTCGGCATCGTTCTGGCCGTGGAACTCCAGCTTGCGGATGTCCACCTTGCCGACGAGCGCGGAAATGTCCTGATTGTTCTCGTCGCCCGGCTCCGTCTTGGCGACGCAAACCTGGCGCAGCCGCGACGGCATCAACCGCACGACGGTGAACCTCGAGATATCGCCACCGAACTCGTCGAGGCGTTTCACCGCCCACGGGCTCATG
>JANMVX010000328.1:0-18554 GCA_031393505.1 Hyphomicrobiaceae bacterium
GTCGTCAGCGGCGCGACCGTGTCCGACCTCGATGAGACCGCTCTGCAGGTGGCGCGCGACAAGTTCAAGGAAAAGAACGCGAGCCAATCCTGGAAGCATGAGGTGGACCGCTGGGACGCGATTACGTTTCTCGACAAATGCAAGCTCGCCTCGCACGGAGGCCTGACGCGCGCCGCGCTCCTGCTGCTCGGTCGGCCGGAGGCGGTCCGGCTTCTGAGCCCGCATCCGGTGCAGATCACCTGGAAGCTCGAAACAGAAGACCGCGCCTACGAGCACTTCGGGCCACCCTTCATCCTGACCACGACGGAGGTTTCCAAGCGCATTCGCAACATCACGCAGCGCTTGTTCCCGGCCAATCAGCTGCTCGGGGTCGACATCCAGAAATACGACACGCTGACGATCCTGGAAGCGCTGCACAACTGCATCGCGCATCAAGATTATGAGCGGTGCGAACGGATCGTGGTGATCGAGACCCCGGACCGGCTGATTTTCGAGAATGCGGGCGCGTTCATCGACGGCGCGGCGGAGGACTATCTCAACGGCGGGCGCACGCCGCGACGCTATCGCAACCCATGGCTGGCGCAGGCCATGGTGGAAGTCAAAATGATCGACACGGTCGGCTATGGCATCCACCGCATGACGACATCGCAGCGCGGCCGGTATCTGCCTCTGCCCGACTACAGCCGGTCGTCAGCTGGGACAGTAGTACTGGAGGTGCTCGGGCGTCCCATCGACGAACGCTACTCGCAGCTTCTGTTGGAGCGCAGCGATCTCGACATCGACACGGTGATCCTGCTCGACCGTGTGCAGAAGAAGCTCCCGATAACTGACGAGGCCGTAGCGCGCTTGCGTCGTGATGGGCTTATCGAGGGGCGGAAGCCGCACTATGTTGTTGCTGCTGTGGTAGCAAAGGCCACCGAAACAGAGGCGAGCTATACGCGCAACAAGGGAACGGAGAAGGCGCATCTGAAGCGATTCGTCCTCGACCATTTGGAGAGGTTCGGCGAGGCCACGCGCGCCAAGCTCGATGAGCTGCTGCTGCCGATGATGGGGGCAGGATTGAGCGACAAGCAGAAGCGCGATCGCGTGAAAAATTTGCTTTCGGAAATGCGCACGAAGGATGGTGCGATTGTCAGCCACGGCTTCGGTCCCGGTGCGGCCTGGAAGCTGGCAAAGGGCGATTGAGTTTAGATGACTTTAGACCACTTTCAGACGAGTCGGCCGCAAGGGTTTCAGGCAATATCATTTCAAATCAATGGCTTGGCGTCAGTCGAGAGGTCTAATCCTAGACGACTCCAGGGCCGAGTTCGTGCGCCTCTACTGGCGCCCATTGCTCCCCACACCCCACACCGCAGCCTGCGAGCATCCCTACATCGGGCGTGACGTATACCACCACTTCGAAAACCGAATGTCGTGCGGTAGGCAGCCCTCTGCAATGGCGCGGCCAGTGCCGACGACTATAGCAGCGTTTGTTTTGGCGTTGACACAGACGAAGGAGGCCCCGATGGCCTGTTGAGAGCCTCGCCCGCCGCCCAGGAATTGCCCGGGCAGTGGCGAAAATAGAATTGAGCGCCTGCGGTCGAAATGCAGAGAAGGCGGAAGTTTTGGGGTTGGTGACTGCGGGCGACGTCCAGGCTCCGTCGAGCGTCCGCTGTCACTCCGAAACCGACGAAATTGGCTGGATCGGGGAGCAACTGTGATGCCTCGAAGAGGGGCTCGAACCGCGCGCGCTTTGAACCTCCGTCGCAGGGCGTTGGCTTCGAGTTTGTCAGAGGGTGGGCGGGCAGGTTGATCTGCCGCCAGAGCAATATGCTAAATATCTGTGGGCGACCGGGAAAGCGTCTTGTCACAAGACGGTTCGCTACCGTCTTGATAAGACAGGATTGGGAATCTGATTCGTCAGGTGACCTAGTCGGCGCCGCGGTTTCCGGCCCGCCGTCGACAGGAGGGGTCACGATCGATGTTGCTGTTGCACTTGTCGGATATTCATTTTTCCCGTCGCCACAGCGGCATGGCGATGGACCCGCACAAGCACGTGCGCAATTGCCTGGAGCTGGACGCCATCGTTCAGTGCGAGAAGATCGGCCGGCCCCCTGACGCAATCCTGGTTTCAGGAGATGTGGCATTCGCGGGCCACCCGGAAGAGTACAAGTTCGCGCAATGTTGGCTGGAATCGTTGTGTGCCAAGGTCGGTGCCAAGCTGCATCAGGTGTTCGTGATTCCCGGCAATCACGACGTGGATCGAAGCGTCTCGGGTCGGCACCTGATTCAATCCCTCCACCGCGTGTTGAAGGAATCGCCGAGTTCGAAGTTAGAGCGGCAGCTGTTTGATTATATGCACGACCCAGAGACCGCTGAAGCACTGTACCAATCGATCGCTGCATACAACGACTTCGCCAAGCAGTTTTTCTGCGCTCTGCAGCCGCCGGAACGCACAATAGCTAGCCGTGATCTTGAGCTGAACGACGGCTCAATTCTGCGGCTTTCGGGTTTCAACTCCTCGTTCGTGTCAAGCGCCTACGACAAGGAAGGCGACTTATTTATCGATCCGGCTTGCTTACAACTGACGCACGAGGTGGGCGTCGAGCACGCGGTGCTGTGCCATCATCCTTATAATTGGCTGCGGCAAGGACGTGAGCTCTCTGATCATCTCCAGTCCGTCGCACGTCTCCACATCTTCGGCCACGAGCACGTCAACCGCGTCGTGCCTGGCCAAGACTGGATGCAAGTGTTTGCGAGTGCTACCCAACCCGCCAAGGAAGAGTCAGACTGGGAGCCCGGTTATAATCTGATCGAGGCGGTTGTAAGAGGTACCGGCCATGACCGGCATCTCGATTTGAAGGCGCATGTCCGCAAGTGGCAGTTCCGTCCGGGTGAGTTCGTGCCGAAGTATAACCGTGGCGCCGATGTGTTCTCGCAGTCGATTAAGCTCGGCCCCTGGACCAAACCGCCGTCAGCGTCCACTCCCGTAGAGGCGGTGAGCGCGTCAGGGGCAAATGTGGCGGCCGACATCGCGAGGGTAGCGCCAAGTAATCCGACGCGTGCGCTCAGCATTCGTTTTTTCAAGCTCACACTCAGTCAGCGGTCGGCGATCGCGGGCACGTTGAACCTCCTTGAGGAGGAGGATGCGAACGAGCCTGATTTCGAGCGGTTCCGCCGCGTGTTCCTGCGCGCTCAAGCAAGGGGTTTGCTCGATGCGACCGAGAAGGCAGTGAGTGACTTTGAACGGTCGAACAAGGTTTGAGGGAGGGAGACGACGTGGCCCAATTCAACATTTCAGACTGTTATCGATCGTCGGGGCTACAGGTTGGCTCAGACCTGATCGAGCGACGTCTTAAGGGGTTCGAGAGTCTGCGCAAAAACGCAACGAAAGAGCAGATCCTAGATCTGGCGCGTCTCTATTTTGGGCTGCCGGCACTGGCGGATGCCGAGTGGTTCCGGTCAGCCTTCGCAGAGGGCGACAGTGCTTTTTCGATGGTCGACAACGAGCACGAGGTCGCTGTTCTCGCCGGGGGGATTCTGGAGGCCTTGAACGAAGACAACGTTGTGGTGGCGGGTCTGGCTCCGTTGTGTGCAGCAATGGCGGGACAGCGATCACCCAAGGTGAGGCCGGCCTTGTTGGAGATCGCGTCCAGGCGGCTGCAGGAGATTGCGCGGGATGCGCGGGCGCATACGGCAGTCAATGCCGCCGTCATTCGCAGTCCGGCAAAGAGCAAGGTGATCGATGACAAGTCGGTGGCGGAGGCGGCGGACGTCCCCCGCGTGGCTGCGCTTGTCAAACGGGTAAGCGATGAGAGCTCGGAGTGGACGAAGACGCTGGCCAGTCAGGTCGCATCGCTCGTCCAGCCGATGTCCCGTCAGCTCAATACTCTGCAGGAAGAGGTCGAGATCCTGTGGTGGCACATTGGCGGCCAGAGCCGGCAGGTGGCCAAGCCCTTTTCCGATCTCGACTTGGGCGCTGCGTGTTTGCTTGCTGGGATCGATATGGCCGATCTTAGTCGGCTGGAGACGGCGCCTGTAGCAGCGCCGGCGCTGCTGGCGCGGACACTTGCGCCGCTGAAGAAACCGAAAGGCGGCAAGGTTGGTCTTGGTGCTGCAGTGGACGCCCTCCCGCCTGAGTTTCTGGAGTCGCACGATCAGAACGAGGCCGAGCGGCAGCATACCGATCTGATGCCGGTGCTGACGGCACTGCAGCGGGCGAAAGAGAACGGCGCCGGCAACTGGCAGGCCGGATTCAAGAAGTTGATCGGGATCGATGCTGGTGCGTCCTTCACGGCGATCGACCTTGCTGTTCAAGTGATGCGAGAACGGCTGCTCGCGAGCGCGCTGGAGTAGGAGTGAGCGATGAGCGAAGCCTTGCCGGCGCAGCAATGCCAGAACCCCGACTGCCTCGTGGCGAAAACAGGAGCGTGCCGCGAAGGTCATTCGCCGGTGCAGTCATGTCCGAAGTATGGGTTAACACCGGATGAACCGGATGATGACGAACTTGAGGTCGAGGGGTCGCAAACGGTCGTGGCCGGTGCATCGGTCGACAGCGCGTCATCGTCGATACGGCTTCCGTCCGGGGAGACGCTGACAGCGCAAGAGGTCGCGTTGTTTCAACTTTGGAAGGAACCGATCTTCGTTGCGATCGTGGGCGACAACGACAGCGGTAAGACGACTCTGATTGGTGCATTGTATGACCAATTCTTGAGAGGGCCATTTGCGGGCTGCAGCTTCGCGGGCAGCCGAACGCTGATGAGCATGGAAAAGCGGTGGTATCTCTCGCGTATCGACAGCGAGTTGACGGCTTCTCAGACGGAGCACACGTCCCGGCAAGCTGGCTTGCACTATTACCATCTCGCATTGCAGCGGGGGGCGGGCGTTGGTGGCCACAGGCATCTGCTAATTTCTGATCGCGCTGGCGAGGTGTACAAGGAGGCGCGCAACCGATCCGAAGTCGCGCGCTCGCTGCCGGAACTGTCGACCGCGAGCCGTGTCGTGATCCTCGTCGACGGAGCCCGCGTCGCTGATGCTGGCGAACGCGCCGATGTGCTGCAGGGCGCGCGCCAATCGGTGCGGGTTTTTCTAGATCAAGGCGGGCTAGGAGCGTCGTCGTTGGTGAAGATAGTGATTACCAAGGCCGATCTGATTGCAGCGAGCACCGAGAGGGAGGTGATAGAGCATCACCTCGAGCATTTCCGGGCGTCCCTAGCACGCGATTTTTCGGCCCGGCTCGGAGCCTTGTCATTTGCCGAGGTGGCGGCGCGTCCGCATGACGGCGGCCTGCCTGCCGCGCATGGTCTGGCCGATCTCGTCAGTGACTGGACCGAGGCGGCGACAGTTGCGGCCGTAGAACATGTGCCGCCGCTAATTCTAGACCGCGAGTTCGACCGGTTGCTGGAGCGAACGCATATGGCGACGGAGGGATGATGGAGCGGCATCATACCATCATAGGTCTTCCTGCTTCGGGCAAGACGACTTTCCTCGCCGCTTTATGGCATCTGCTGAACGGCGGCGAAACAAAGACACTGCTGACGCTCGACAAGATCGAGGGTGACGTAAGCTACCTCAATGAGATCGCCAAGTCCTGGCGGGCATGCAAGCCGGTGCCGCGAACGTCGCGGCAGCTAGAGAAGGAGCGTCTGGCACTGCATGTCTGCGAGGTGGCAACGGGCGATCGTATGGTGCTCTCGTTTCCGGATCTGTCGGGGGAGACATTCGAGAATCAGGTGGAGCATCGCGCCTGCCGAGCCATGTTCGTTGAAGACGTCAATGGTGATGGAGGGTTGGTCCTGTTCGTGACGGCCAACAGTCGGCCGGACGGGATAACGCACGGCGACATGCACGGGATGATGGCGGATGCGGGCGAGCGTGCGGTGCCGGTAGCATGGTCGATCAAGGCGGTTCCGCAACAGGTTCAAATGGTTGAGCTTCTGCAGTTCATGCAACGGGCGCCGTTCGCGCGGCGGTGCCGGCGGCTGGCTGTGATCGTGTCCGCGTGGGATGTCGTGGCCGATCAGCATCCGGGCAACTGGCTGCAGCGGGAGATGCCGTTGCTGTGGCAGTTTCTCGAGAGCAACCCGGAAAGTTTCGATTGCCGCATCTGGGGCGTTTCAGCCCAGGGAGGCGAACTGAGTGAAAAGAGTGCGGCGACACTGAAGGGGAAAGTGCCGAGCGAACGGATTCGGTGTGTGGGTGAGGGCTGTGACGGACATGATATCACAGCTCCGCTCGTTTGGCTGAATCGGAGCAATTAACCGGGATGTCTCAGCGGTCATCGATCGAGATTCATCAAGGGTTGTTCGGCTATCAAGACGGGCACCGTTTGTTGGCGAGTTCGCTCCAGTTGGACGACGAGTCTGCGGCGACGGTTTTGACGCTGAGCGACTTGGCGACCGCGTCCGGCGAAGTCGGATCGGGTTATTGGACCGGAGTGCCGCTGACGCAGAGCAAATGCTACGCGCTGATCAGGACGTGGTTGGCGCCGGAGATGCCGCGTCCGGGATGCGCGTGGAGCCACGTCCTCTATATCAAGTTTTCGGATATGGGCCGTATTCCCGATCTCGGGGCGGTCGGCCGGCTGACCCGCTATCCGGCGTGGCCGCTGGCGTTGGTGGGCTATCAGTCGCCGCTCGACTTCGAGGTTCAGGGTCACGAGTCTGCGAGCGAACAGCTGTTTACACGCGTGCTTGCTTTACAGGTTTTGAGGAGGATTTACTTAGGTGGCGTTACCAACAGGCAGGACGTTTCGCGCGCTTCGCTCGAAGCCGTGACATTCGAGATCTGGTCGCAGCAGTGGCCGCGGTTGCGTCGCTCGTTTTCGTTCCGAACGACCGGGCAGGGATTTTATCCCCGATCGGTTGGTGATTTGACGACGGAGCGTGTGGAAAGCGAATTGCCGGCGCAGACTGCAGGCGAGCTTGATCCGCGCGGGTGGGAGGCGGCTGCGATCGAGGATCTTTTCGATACGCACGGAGGCGAGTTTAGGCAGTTCGTGTGGCGGTACGGCTCGGACGTGAGACAGGGTCGAGACAGGTTCGTCTTTCTTGCCGGTATGTTCGTCGCCATGCGGAGCAAGACGCTAGTGGGGCCGGAGGTGCGTGCGCTTCTGGATAGGCTATCACGGGAGCTGAGCGACCCTGCCGACGGCAAACTCTTGAAGCAGCATATTATGGCGGCCGGGCAGGCGCGGTTTTCACTCGTGCCCCCGTGCGATGGACTGGAAATTCTAGAGTTCTATTCACGTTCCGGCAAGGCATCGGGCTTGCCTGCGCCAGACGAGGGTTTACTCGAGACTTTGGGCAACGACTGGCCAGTTGGCAGCGACCGTCTGCTGAGGGTGACGTCGGCGCTGCTCGATGAGAAGGAGCCATTCGGAGATCAGCTCGCGCGGCGCATAGCGCGGGTGGCCAAGGCTGGTTCACTGCTGTCAGATGGAGCGGGCTATCCGAACGTGTTGCGGATCGCAGTTTCGGAAGAGCCATCGTTACTCGATGACAAGGCGATTGGCTCTCTCGAGCCGTCGTTGATTGGAGAGTTGCTGCAGAGCGTGCCAGATGGCGATGATCTGGGGCACCGAATGGTCGATCGGTTGTTTGGCATCAACGATGCCGAGATCGCACAAATCATGGCACGAAAAGCGCCGGACGCGGTTCTGCGTCGGCTGATCAGCGATCTGTCGGCGGCCGCCCGAGGCGCAAGCGAGGTCAAGGGCTCCGCTTGGCTGGCAGCCGGCCGCCGGGTCGCGGCCGCCGTCGATCCATCGACGGCTCTGGACCGGGTTGCGAAGTTGTCGGAGTTGGCGGCGTGGTGTTGGCTGTTCGACTACAGCACGACGGTTGGTCGTCGGTTGCCGATTTCAACCTGGGCGGCGGCATTTTCGCGATCGACGAACGATGTGGGCAATAGCGAGAAGATCTCAGTCTATGCCTATGCATTCATTCTGGCGAGCGTTCGCCCTGAGCGAGGATGCGAGACTTTACTGGAGTTGACGTTTGCTCCTTTGCACCATGCGATCTTACGGAATGCTTTGACGCCCCGCGCACGTGCTCTTCTCGAGAGTTATTTGCCGCCTTTGGCGTGGTGGAAGAACTGGGATATGGGCGTCCGCTTGAAGCAGGGCGTGGTGAATGCCTTCGTCGGAGGCCAGCTCGATGTGTCGAGCTTTCTGCGATTAACGAGCAACACTTATGACATGGAGCAGCTGGTCGAGCTAGCCGAGGACACGCAGGCTGGGCGGCGTTATCTCGGCCAACTGCGCGCGGATGAGCGTTGACAGGTCCGGCATGCGCGATGCGCTCCATACCGACCTTGTCTGTCGCCACGATACTCAGGGTGGCTCCGTGGTTTGGCGACTTCCGCTTATGGGATCAAGCACCAAGCGGCAACGCCGATGACATTCGATCACCTGGATCTCGCGGCGTGATGGCCGCTCGCGATCATTCGTGCTCCGACTGACGCAGATCGGCGGCGTCGCGCTTCGCCCGATCCAAGGCCGGCGCACATTTGTGTACAGTTCCGCATCCGATATGTTCCCAACTCGATATGTCGGCTAGGCTCCTAAGCGGTGGGCGCGACTGACGTGCCGAAAAGCGGTTGACCGGGGCAACAAGCAGCATGTCGACGACATTTTTCGAGCGCCCGATTCTGAACTCCCCTTATGCTGTCCCGCGATGGCACCATCCTTTGGACGCCAAAGGCCAGCCGCAAGGTCTGCCGCCGGTCAACAGCAGGCGGCCATCGGCCGAAATCACGCCCATTGTGCCGCAAGCCAAGAAGCGGCGTCCTGGCGAGGATACCGACGCCGCCGATCTTTTCGACGAGACAACCGCGCGTGACCGTCATGGGCGGAAATACGATGTCCATGGACTGGTCAACGAAATTCGTGGCCACATGGAGGGCTGGCGCGCCCTCAAGAACCCCGTCGACTGGCAAGTCACGCCGGCAACGGCGCGTTTGCTTACCCATTGGCGCCGCTTCAATTTCTCAAACCAGACGCCCTTCTTCTGCCAGATAGAAGCCGCCGAGACGCTGATCTGGCTGACTGAGGTGGCAAAGACCGCCAAGAGCGGCAAGCTGAAAGGCATTTGGGAGCAGCTCGAAGCCGCCAATCGCGACTCCAACCCCGAACTGCTGCGCATCGCCCTGAAAATGGCGACTGGCAGCGGCAAGACAACGGTCATGGCCATGATCATCGCCTGGCAGACCGTCAATGCCGTGCGCTCACCCGGCAGCGACCGCTTCGGCCATGGCTTTCTGATTGTCGCTCCCGGCATTACCATCAAGGATCGCCTGCGCGTGCTCTTGCCCGAGGACCCGGACAGCTATTACCGCACGCGGGAAATCTTGCCGGCCGACATGCTACCCGACATCGCCAAGGCCAAGATTGTCATCACGAATTTCCACGCCTTCAAATTGCGCGAGACCATGGAGGTGTCGAAGGTCGGGCGCGCACTCTTGCAGGGGCGTGGCGAGCCGGTCCGGACGCTGGAGACCGAAGGCCAGATGCTGCAGCGGGTCTGCGACGAGCTTCTGCGTCTGGATAGCAAGATCGTCGTGCTCAACGACGAGGCGCATCACTGTTATCGCGAGCGGCCCAGCGAAGAGAGCGCCGAAGAGGACCTGAAGGGCGAGGAGAGGAAGGAAGCTGAGAAGAACAAGGAGGCCGCGCGCCTGTGGATATCCGGCATCGAGGCATTGAAACGCAAGGCCGGCGTGCGCGCCGTCTACGACCTGTCGGCGACACCGTTCTTCCTGCGCGGCTCGGGCTACGAGGAGGGCACGCTGTTCCCTTGGGTGGCCAGCGACTTCTCGCTGCTCGACGCTATCGAATCGGGCATCGTCAAGCTGCCCCGCGTGCCGGTGGCCGACAATGCGCTGATCCCATCCGACGAGATGCCGGTGTTCCGGGACATCTGGGCCCATGTCGGCAAGGACTTGCCCAAGAAGGGCGCGGGCAAGTCTGGCGATCTCGATCCGCTCACGCTGCCAACCAAACTGCAGACGGCGCTCATATCACTGTACACGCACTATGCCAAGACGTTCGAGCTTTGGAGGCAGGAGGGTATCGGCGTCCCGCCGGTTTTCATCGTGGTCTGTCAGAATACGGCAATATCGAAACTCGTGTTCGAATGGGTTTCGGGATGGGAGCGCACGAATGAGGACAGCGAGCGCTACACTGTGCACCAGGGTCATCTCGAACTCTTCCGCAACTTTGATCAGCACGGCGGACGCATTTCCCAGCCCAATACCCTGCTGATCGACAGTGAGCAGCTGGAATCCGGAGATGCGCTCGATGCCGGGTTCAGACGCGATGCGGCTGCGGAGATAGATCAGTTCAAGCGCGAAATGATCACGCGCGGCGCCTCGCCCAAGGAGGTCGACAACATCTCCGAATCCGACCTTCTGCGCGAGGTCATGAACACCGTTGGCAAGCCTGGCCGTTTGGGCGAGCAGATACGTTGTGTCGTCTCGGTCTCGATGCTGACTGAGGGCTGGGACACCAATACCGTCACGCACATCCTCGGCGTGCGAGCTTTCGGGACGCAGCTTCTGTGCGAACAGGTCGTTGGCCGCGCGCTGCGCCGCCAGAGCTACGATCTCAACGACCAGGGCCTGTTCGACGTCGAATATGCCGACATTCTCGGCATCCCCTTCGACTTCGCCGCCGAGGCCGTGATAGCCCCGCCCAAGGCGCCCAAGCCTGTCACCCGCGTCCATGCAGTGCGCGGCCGCGAGGCGCTGACCATCACTTTCCCGCGCGTCACCGGCTACCGCAAGGACCTGGCCGACGACGAGATCACCGCTGTCTTTACCGAGGACTCGCGGCTGCGATTGACGCCGGAGCTGGTCGGCCCCGGCAAGACGTTGCTGGAAGGCTTGGTCGGCGAGGGCCACGAGATCGGCCCCGATCACCTGAAAGACATGCGGCCGAGCACGATTTCCTATCACCTCACCAAGCACCTGCTCACCACGCGCTTCCGTCAAACCAACGAGGATTTCCCGGTCCATCTGGTCTACAAGCTGCAGCCGATCGTGCGGCGCTGGCTGGATGATGGCTACCTCGTCTGCCAGGGCAATACGTAACCGGCCATGGTCGCGACCTATCTGAATGTCGCCGATAGCGCGGCCGAACTGATCTATGCGGCCTGCACGTCCAGCAAGGGCGCGGACAAAGGCATCAAGGCCATCATTGATCCGTTCAATCCGCGTGGGTCGACCACGCATTTATCCTTCAACACCAGCAAGGCCGACTTGTGGACCACCAACCCGGAGCGCAGCCATATCAACTACGTGGTCTGCGACAGCGGCTGGGAGGCGGAACTGGCGCGCGTGGTCGAGGCGCATCCGCGCGTGAAAGCCTATGTGAAGAACCAGGGCCTGCAGTTCGAAGTGCCCTATCGCGACGGTGCGGTGCAGAAGAAGTATCTGCCCGACTTCATTGTGCAGGTCGATGACGCCCACGGCGCGGACGATCCGCTCAACATCGTGGTGGAGACCAAGGGCTATCGCGGGCTTGATGCGCAGCTGAAGGCCGAAACCATGCGCACACTGTGGGTGCCGGGGGTCAACAATCTCGGCCTGTTCGGGCGCTGGACTTTCGCGGAGTTCCGCGATCCGTATGACATCGAGGCCGCCTTCGCCAAGCTGGTGGACCAGGCCATGGCCGAAGTTAGAGATCACAGCCTGTGATCTCTGGAAATTGGGGGGCGTTGATGCAGGACGACGACTGTACGGACGACACCTCAGCGCCAGGCGACTTTGTCGTGTTCGAGAATGCAAAGCAGCTTCGCAAGGCGTTCTGGCAGCATTTCCATCAGAGACATCGTCACATCAGGTTTTCATCTCCACTTGCGTACGCGCAAAGCGACCCGCGCCAGTGCGAGATGGATTACCATGTGCCGGGAACGCTGGGCTCTATCGGTGTCGATGTTGGATGGAGTCAAATCAACCTTTGGGCACAGCACTACGACCGCAACCCAGGCGACTATGCTCGGCGATACTTTATAACAACGCTTAAGTTGGATTTGCACAACACCGGGAACTGGGACGCTGCCGCAGACTGGGTGAAAACGCTTACTGATCACTACATTGCTGCGCTGACAGACATAATTGGGAAGAACGACTGATGGCAAGATCGGCGAAGACAACCGTGGCAACCAAGACGCCGAAGCAGCCCAAGGAAAAGAAAGTCGCGGCCATCAGCCATGCGGCGACGACGTCGCGCAAGAACATCCCGACGGCGGAGTATCAGGACGCGGCCGAGAACCAGGAGGCGATGGTGCCGACCGGGCCGGTGGCCTTCAGCCGCGCGCGGCCTTTGATTAAAGGCCAGACGCGCCCGCGAGATCAGGACAAAGACCCGCAAATCATTTGGCAGGGCGTAAGCCTCACGCTGACACCGGCGCAGGTAAGGGCACTAATCGAGCGGGAAGAGGAAAGCCGCAAGACGGGAAAGCCGGTCACGATCGAAATCGGCGCTGCGCAGCTCACCTGGCGCGGCAAGGACCAGCAGGACTGGTCCGACCTCGTAGTCAACGCGCCGCCGCTCTACATCCAGGAGAAGATTCACCCCAAGGCAATCATCGACGATCTGGTGCGGCACTCGCGCGACGCGAGAGAGAGTGAAACGGATGCGCCGAGCCTGTTCGGCGACCTGTTCGCCGATTTCAACGGGCTGAACGATCCCGAGGCGCGCACCGAGTTCTACCAGCACAGTCAGCACTGGTCGAACCGCATGATCCTGGGCGACAGTTTGCAGGTGATGGCGAGTCTGGCCGAGCGCGAGGCGCTGCGCGGAAAAGTGCAGTGCATTTATTTCGACCCGCCCTACGGCATCAAGTTCAACTCGAACTGGCAGGTGTCGACGCAGAGCCGCGACGTCAAGGACGGTAAGCAGACCGACATTTCGCGCGAGCCCGAGCAGGTGAAGGCGTTCCGCGACACCTGGGTGGACGGCATCCACTCCTACTTGACCTATCTGCGCGACCGGCTGACCGTGGCACGCGATCTGCTGACGGAAAGCGGGAGCATCTTCGTGCAGATCGGCGATGAGAATGTGCACCGCGTGCGGGCACTGATGGAGGAAACGTTTGGGGCAGAGAATATAGTGGCCCAAATCGCCTTTTCAAAAACGACGTCATCAACAGGTGACTATCTGTCGTCAACTTCTGATTACATAGTTTGGTTTTGTAAGAACAAGGAGGCTCTCAAGTATCGGGCATTGTTCAAGGCAAAACTCGTCGGAGGTGACGGAGGCGCGCACTATAAGTCGATCATACAAGCGGATGGATCGACAAGGGCACCTTCCGAAGCAGAGTTGTCAGGGAAGACAAGACTTCCTGAGACTGAGGATTACTTCACTCCTGGTGACATGCAATCCGCAGGTATGGGGCGCGCAAAGGGCGAGGGAGCGGCCTCGTGGTTCGGTGTCAGTTTTCAAGGACGTGAGTTTCGACCAACCATTCAGACGCGCTGGAAGACAAACGAATTGGGCTTTTCTAGGCTCATCAACGCATCGAGGATCGTTGCTCAAAGTACTGCGCTTAGATATGTGCGTAAGTTCTCCGACTTTCGCGTTTTTGGCTATACAAACATCTGGGAGGATGTAGGCGGAGCCTCTGACAAGCGATATGTTGTTGAAACGTCGAACAAGATTGTCGAACGCTGCCTCCTCATGACCACCGACCCCGGCGACCTCGTCCTCGACCCCACCTGTGGCTCGGGCACCACGGCCGTGGTCGCCGAGCAGTGGGGCCGGCGCTGGATCACCATCGACACCTCGCGCGTGGCGCTGGCGCTCGCCCGCACCCGGCTGATGAGCGCGCGCTTTGCCTATTACCAGCTAGCCGACAGCAAGGAGGGCCGGGCCAAGGAGCGGGACGTCTCGGGCCGCATCCAGCCCGACACGCCGACCTCCGGCGACATCCGCCAGGGCTTCGTCTACGAGCGCGCGCCGCACATCACGCTGAAATCAATCGCCAACAACGCTGAGATCGACCACATCTGGGAAGCCGCGCAGAAAACGCTTGAGCCACTGCGCGCCGAGCTGAATGCGGCGCTCGAGCAATCCTGGGAAGAATGGCAAATCCCGCGCGAACCCGGTGCCTCCTGGCCCGCCGCTGCAAAGAAACTCCACGCCACCTGGTGGGAAGCGCGCATCGAACGGCAACGCAAAATCGACGCCTCGATCGCCAAGGCCGCCGACATCGAATACCTTTACGACCGTCCCTATGCTGACACCTCGAAAGTTCGCGTCACCGGCCCGTTCACGGTCGAAACGCTGTCGCCGCACCGCATGGTTCCGTCGGGCACGGAGGAGTTGTCGGACGAACTGAAGGCCATGGCCGGCAAACGCCGCCGCGCGCGGCTCGCCACGCCCCCGCCGACTTCACCGCCATGGTGCTGGAGCACTTACGCACCGCCGGCGTGCACCAGGTGGAAAAGCGCGACACCATTCGCTTCGATTCCATCGCCGGCCGCGCCACCAAGCCGGGCGAGTACATCGGCGCCGAGGCCATTTACCCGGAAGGCGAGCAGCAACGCCGCGCCGCCATCCTGATCGGCCCCGAATTCGGCTCGCTGACCAAGACCGATCTGCTCGCCGCCGCCGCCGAAGCCCAACGCGACCGCTACGACGTGCTGGTCGCCTGCGCCTTCGCCTTCGACGCTCATGCCTCCGAACTTACCCGCCTTGGCCCGTTGGCCATACTCAAAGCCAAGATGAACCCCGATCTGCATATGGCGGGCGAACTGAAGAACACCGGCAAGGGCAACCTGTTCGTGGTCTTCGGCGAACCGGACATCGACATCCTGGAAGAGGACGGCGACCAACTCGCGGTCAAGATCAACGGCGTCGACGTGTTCGACCCCAACACCGGCGACATCCGCTCGGGCGACACCAAGAGCATCGCCGCCTGGTTCATCGACACCGACTACAACGAGGAAAGCTTCTTCGTGCGTCACGCCTACTTCCTCGGCGCCAACGATCCGTACAAGAGCCTGAAGGCGGCCCTGAAGGCCGAGATCGACAAGGAGGCGTGGGAGACGCTCTATCGCGACACGTCCCGGCCGTTCGCCCGGCCGAAGACGGGACGGATCGCGGTGAAGGTGATCAACCACTTCGGCGACGAAGTGATGAAGGTGTTCAGGGTGTAGCGGCAGGAGTGGCGCATGGCTGACGATGACGATTTGGGCGAGCAATTCCTGCAGGCGAATTCCAATGTTGACTACATGGCAAGCCACCTTGCTGACTGTCTCCGCAATTGCATGCGCGCTGTCGCAGCCACTGAACCCAGTTCCGCGACGTATAAGGCAGTGCAGGACTTCGATATGCTGCTGAAACTCCTCGTTCGCAGCAAAGGCATCCGCTTCGGCGAACTGTTTGACAAGGCCATTGCCGAACTAAGACCGGAGCGGGCCGAGCCAACAGGTGAGGGGTCTGCGTATCGATACTACGAGCATACAATCTTGACCGCTGCCGAAACAGGACTTCAGCTTCTCGTGGAAAGTTCGTGCGCCGACAATGCTGCAAAGGGAAGAACAAGTAGCCGACGGAGCGACTTTCTGAGCGCGATCAAGAGCATTGATGAAGCGCACAAGGGCGTAGTGATAGAGGCACAAGTTCGGTGGCCAGGGCCAGCGCCGGCGCCAACAAAACCGCGAAAGCCGAGAAAGAGCTAGGCCATGGACTTCCGCATCGCCGACACCTTCACGGCCGCGCTGACGAAGCTGACGCGCGACGAGCAGAAGGCTGTCAAGACATCCGTCTTCGATCTGCAGACCAACATTTCAGGCCAGGGCCTGCAACTGCACCGGATCGAAGTCTCCAAGGATCTGAATTTCTGGTCGGCGCGCGTCAATCGAGACATCCGCATCATCGTGCACAAGACGGCGGCAAGCCTGCTCATCGCTTTCGTCGCCCATCACGATGACGCCTACAAATGGGCCGAGCGCAGACGGATCGAGACGCATCCAAGGACCGGCGCGGCGCAGATTGTGGAGGTGCGCGAACGAGTCGAGGAAATCGCGGTACGCACGCCGCAGCAACTGCCACTGAGCCTCGGCGACGACCTGCGTCCGCTTGCGCCCGCTCGTCCGGCCGCCACCGTCGTATTCCCATTCAAGACCCTGAGCCGCGACGATCTCCTGTCTGTCGGCGTGCCCACCGATTGGATCGATGACGTGCAAGCCGCTTCGGAAGATCGCTTCCTCGACCTCGGTGCCCATCTGCCGGCCGAGGCAAGCGAAGCGCTGCTCGCCTATGCGATTACGGGCATCCTCACCAAACCCGCGCCGGTCGTGGTTGCCGATCCCTTCTCTCATCCCGATGCGCAGCGCCGTTTCCGCGTGGTCGACAACGTCGAGGAGTTGGAACGCGCGCTGGACCTACCATGGGAGAAATGGACGGTCTTTTTGCATCCCTCGCAGCGCGAAATGGTGGAGCGCAGTTATTCGGGACCGGCACGGGTGGCTGGCTCAGCCGGCACTGGCAAGACTGTCGTCGCCCTGCACCGCGCGGTGAAACTTGCCTCGCGCGGCCCGGAGGGTCGTGTTCTGCTGACGACGTTTTCCGAGCCACTATCGGCCGCGCTCGAACGCAAAGTGAAAATCCTGGCTGGCGACAACAATCCTGTCGTGGGGCGCATCACAGTCGCGCCGTTTCTGGGCATCGCGCGCGAACTCTACCAACTCGTGTTCGCCCGCTCGCCCAACCTTGTCCCGGAGGACGTGCTGCGCAGCCTCATGGCCAAGGCACGCGAGGCCGAAGGGGCACAGAAATTCGCCGAGCGCTTCCTGATGTCCGAATGGACGCATGTCGTCGACGCCTGGCAGATCAAGAACGTGGACGGCTATGCCGACGTGCCGCGCCTGGGCCGCAAGAACCGCATGGGTAAGAAGCAGCGTGATCAGCTCTGGCCGGTGTTTGCGCGGGTGATCGATGGCATCGCCTCGCGCGGCCTGGAAACCGAGGCCAGTGTGTTCATCGCTGTGGCCCAGCACTATGCGACGTTGGCTGACAAACCCTTCGCCCATATCGTGGTCGACGAGGCGCAGGATTTGGGTGTGCCTGAGCTCCGTTTGCTGGCGGCAATTGCGCCTGCGGCACCCGACGCCCTATTCTTTGCCGGCGATCTCGGTCAACGCATCTTCCAGCAGCCGTTCTCGTGGAAGGCCCTGGGCGTCAACGTCCAGGGCCGCTCGGCGACACTGAAAGTGAACTACCGGACGTCGCATCAAATTCGGGAAGCCTCCGATCGGTTGCTCGCCGCATCACTGTCCGATGTTGACGGACGGGACGAGGAACGTAAGGGGACGATATCGGTCTTCAATGGACCTTCACCGACGGTGATCATCGCAGACAACGTCGCCGCAGAGACCAAGACCGTCGCAGCATTCGTTGCAGGCTGCATCACGGACGGTATCGCGCCCGACGACATCGGCATATTCGTGCGCACGCGCGACCTCATGGCCCGCGCGCGCGACGTCATCGCAGCGGGCGGCTGTAACACCAGCGAAATCACGCTGTTCAAAGGGCCAGCGCCCGGCGCCGTCCGCATCGGCCTGATGCACCTGGCAAAGGGTCTGGAGTTCAAGGCCGTCGCCGTTATGGCCTGCGACGATGGTGTTTTGCCGTTGCGGCAACGCCTTGAGGCAGTTGCCGACGAGACCGAACTCGACGACGTGATGGAAACCGAAAGGCAGCTCTTCTACGTCGCTTGTACGAGGGCGCGTGATCGCCTTATGGTCAGTGGCACCAAACCCGGTTCTGAGTTTCTTTCGGATTTGAAGGGCAATGCTCCTTCAAGAAGCTTCTAAGGTCGAGAGACCGTCGATGGGTAAAGCCTAGTCGATCCATACGCGTCCAAGAATATGTTCGCCTGATCTCTCGGCAGCGTCCGCTCATACGTCCAAAGCGATTAAGCCCTTCATTGGTATCTCGATCGATTGCGATTCGACCGGAAGTGGCAGTTTTTGTATAGGAACGACGATTGCGGAGCGTTGGTATGGTGACACCCCAGAGAGGAATGCCACGCCTTTGGAATTTTGTTCCACTCCGTTCGCTACCAAGTCTGGCAAGCTTGATCGCCGTTGTTTGCTCTCTCCTCGCGTGGTGGGCATAGGGTGCGACATGTTCGCCTGCACCGCAACTGAGAGACAACAAACTCTGCAGCAAACCAATGGCATAGGCTAGAAAAAATTATTTAAAATCAATATCTTAACAGATTGAGAGAAGCTGATATTGCGCTCGTAGGGAGTGGCCGGCAGATGAACTTCGAATTGGTGGGTGTCCAACCCCGCTGGGGTGCGACATATTTTCACCCAGTGGGGCTGTGGCGCAACAAACGACTCAACAAATCGGAACCACTGAATTTGAAATATTGTTTATTATCAATTGGTTATGCTGCACCGATTAGCAACGCTTGCCCCTGCCGGGTGCGCCAATTGCGAACAAAACTGTGAACCCCGGGTGTGGGGCCGCCGTTCGCCAGCACGGCCTGCTCCAATACGTCTTTCCTGCCCAATATCCTGATCTGGTGGTCGTCGACCTCGATGCGGTCGACGATGGAGCC
>JANMVX010000339.1:0-8167 GCA_031393505.1 Hyphomicrobiaceae bacterium
GAGACCAACCGCAAGTGGAGCGGCCTCAGGGTGGAGCGCGAGCCGGGCTATGCGGGCATTCTGCGGTCCTGGAGCGCGCTGACCGCCCCGGCGCTATGAATGTGAGATCGTGCAATCTTAGGGGCGACCCGTGGGTCGCCCTCTCTCGGCTTGGTGTGTTGCCCCCGCACGACCCCCGGGACGCCCCTACGCTCGCCACGTCGGAGTTCTCCAAAAGAGGGCGCAATCGGCAGCCCTGGTTCCGCCGCATGAACTTGTATAGTGTCCGCGCCCAATCGGGGCGGGACGATACAATGGTTGTGTGGCGCATGGATCGGCTGATCAGGCAATTGGTTTCAGGCGCGACGGCGCTCTCGCTGCTCGTCGCGACCACCGCGCCGACCTTCGCGGCGGACGCGGCGACGGCCACAACAGGCCTCAAGGCCAGCGCGCCGCTGCCAGCCAACTGCCAAGTGGCGGACGAGGAATCGTTCCGCAACGCCATCGACTCCTTGACGCTCGCGGCCATCTCCAAAGGCCTGGAAGGGGTCGAATTTCCCGCCCTGGTCAATGTCGCCTGGCGCGAGACGGGCGCGGACCTGGCGCTGGATCAGCGCGTGACCAAGTCGGTCGCCGAGATTCAGGAAGAGACCAGCTGGTCGACGCTGCTGCAGAGCCTCGCCTCGCGCGAAGCGGCGCAGGCTTTGGCGACCTCGGTGGCGGAGCGGACCTATCGCTCGGAGGAAATGAACAGGGCCATCGAGGCGATCGCGGCCGACGTCGGCAAACAAATTTCCGGCCGCATCGAACTGGCCACGCTCGACGCCGCCGCGCCCGCGGTCGCCTGTGTGCGCGCCTTCCTGGGGCCGCGCTATGGCGCATCGGTGTCGCTGCTGGTGGCCGACGATACCGGCAAGGCGTTTCAGCAGACCGCCAGCGCGGGTAGCGCCGAAGTGTCCAACACCGACCTCGCCATCCAGAGCAAAGGGCTGATCGCGGGCGCAGTGATCCTGGTGACGCGCCGGGCGCTGGCAAATCTGGCCAAGCGCATCGGCCAGCGCGTGGTCGGCGCGGTGCTCGGCAAGATCGTTTCGGTGGTGGCGGGCGGCATTGGCCTCGTCCTGATCGCCAAGGATATCTGGGATATGCGCAGCGGCATTCTTCCGGTTATCGATGCTGAAATGCGCTCCGAGGATACCAAGTCCAAGGTCAAGGCGGAAATCGCGACTGCCATTGCCGAGCAGCTGCAGACGCATCTGAAAGACATCAGTTCCGGCACCGCCGAGCGCATCCTGCAGGTCTGGCACGAGTTCAAGGCCGCCCATGCCAAGGTGCTGGAGTTGGCTGAGAAGCTGCCGCCGTTCAAAATCTTCCTCGACACTGTCGCCGTCGCCCAGCTGCCGCGCGTGGACCGGGTGGTCGCCCTGGTGCTGTCCTCCGAGGGCGAACCGGGCGTCGCCAAGCGGCTCACCGATGGCACCCTGGACGAGGCGGCCAAACGCATGCCGGACGCCGTGCTGGACATCGCAACCGATACCAAATCCCTGGATGAGGCGATCGGCTGGCAGCAGCTGGCGGGATCGCAGGTTGGCAAAGTCGCAGCCAACGAACTGCACCGCATCGCCAAGCCGAAGGACTTTACCGTCGAGAGCCTGAAACAGCTGCTGGCGTTGGATGATAAGTTCGCGGTCACGCGCATTGGCGCGCTGCCGCGGGATTTGCGCGAGGCGGTGGGCGGCTTGACGCCGGAGCGGCAACGCAGCCTGTCGAGGTCGCTTGGCACCGACGAGTTCAACCTGTTCGCCGGCTATGTGCAGGGCCTCAAGCGCAACGCCGCCGTGCGCCTGATCAGCGCCGTCGCTGACGATCCCTCGCGCATGAAACAGTTCTCGCAGAGCACGCTGCAACAGGCGGTGCTGAACAGCCGCGACCAGGAGGCCGCCGTCGGCTTGATGCTGCGCGATGGCAGCCTGTTCAACCTGACCAACCTGCAGCAGGATTTCGACCTGGTCTCGAGCGGCGACGTGTCGCCCCTGCTGCTCTGGTACAAACACACGGCGGCGGTCTCGACCGGCCTGGGCGGGGGACTGTTGCTGTTGCTGATGCTGTTCCGCATGTTCGGCGGCCGGCGGCGGCGGTAGGTCTTGCCACTCCCGTAAATCGGGGACAGTATACCTATTTCGCGGGACTTCTTGATAAGTGTGCGGACTGTCGTAGAAATAGGTATACTGTCCCCGATTTACGCGCGTTCGTCCCAGAGGGAATCGCCATGCGCCTGTCTCCGCCCAGCCTCATGACCCTGTTCATTTCCGTGCTGCTGGCCAGCGCCTCGGTACTGGCGGCGACCGGGCTGGTGCAGGTGCCCGTGATCAGCGGAGCGGCGTTCCTGTCGCTGCTGGTCGCCTATGTCCTGCTGCTCCTGGGCATTCTCATCCGCGGCCTGTGATCCGGCGGCCTCGTGAGCACGGCTGCTAACCAGCTGGCGCAATTGACTTATGCTGCCTGCCCCCATACCTCGATAGTAGTTTTCCCGTTTCTTTGCGAGGTTTCCCGGTGCAGGACTCTGCCGTCCCCGACGCGTCGCCAACCGCTGCGCCGGCCCGGCGGCTGCCGCTCAAACGCCTTGCCATGGTCGCCGCCGTGCTCGCCGCCAGTTTCGCCGGCTACCACTATGTCAGCGACTATCTCGCCACCGGCTGGTACCGCATCGCCACCGACGACGCCTATGTGCGCGCCGACATCAGCAATGTGGCGGCCAAGGTCGGCGGCTACATCAAGGCCTTTCCGGTCGCCGACAACACAGTCGTCACCCCCGATATGGTGATCGCCGAGATCGATGACGGCGATTACCAGATCGCTTTGGAGGCGTCGCAACGCAAGGTGGACAGCCAGCGCTCCACCATCGAGCGGTTCGAGGCGCAGCTGCGACAGGCCGACGCCACCATTGCCCAGGCGCGCGACCAGGTGAATTTCACCCAGGCGGACGCCAAGCGCGCCGAAGCCGATTTCGTCCGCTACACGCAGTTGACGGCGCAGAAGATCGCCACGCCGCAGCGCCTGGAGCAGGCGGTGGCGGACCGCGACCGGACGCGCGCCACCGCCGCCAGCGGCAAATCGGCCCTGACCAGCGCCGAGGCGGCCAAGGATGTTCTGTCGGCGCAGCAGAAAGAGGCGGTGCATCTGCTCGACGAGCTGCAGGTGCAAGTCGACAAGGCCAACCGCGATCTGAGCTTCACCAAGGTGCGCGCGGCGGTAGGGGGCGTGTTCGGCAACAAGTCCAGCCAGGTCGGATCGCTGGTGCAGCCGGGGACGCGGCTGGGGGCGCTGATCGGCGATGGCTCGCTCTATATCGAGGCCAATTTCAAGGAGACCCAGCTCAAGGACATGAAGCCCGGCCAACCGGCGACCATTGAAATCGACGCGCTGGGCGGCAAGGTGCTGTACGGCGTGGTCGACAGTTTTGCCCCCGGCTCCGGCTCGGTGTTCAGCGTGCTGCCGCCTGAAAACGCCACCGGCAACTTCACCAAGATCGTGCAGCGCGTGCCGGTGCGGATCGCGCTGCCGGCCGACGCCAGGACCATCGAGCTGCTGCGGCCCGGCCTGTCGGCGGTGGTCACGGTCGACACCAAATACGAGCCATCGAAGGGCCCGGCTCTGGCGGCCAAGCAAACCAAGCCCTGAGCGGGACTTCCCTTCTCCTCCAACTTTGGGGGAGAAGGTGGCCGCCGAGGCGAAGCCGAGGATGACGGCCGGATGAGGGGCAGCCGCTTGCTCCGTACGCGTGGCGACAGGGCTGAGCAAGCGGCTGCCCCTCACCGACCGCGTGGCTCTTGCGCTGAAAGGCGCTGCCCATTTGCTTTTGCACCTCCGCGCAGGTGACGCGGTCTCCTCTCCCCCTAAAAAGGGGGAGAGGAGAAAAAAAGCGCCGCTGGACATCGGAACCTCGTGAATGAGCCAGACCACCCTTGCCGTTGCAGCCCCCGCCGCTTGGGGGCCGTCCGCCGCTTCCGAAAACATCAACCCGCGCCGGCTGATCGCCTTCCTGTTGATGGTCATCGGCATGTTCATGGCGATCCTGGACATCCAGATCGTCTCGGCCTCGCTGGCTGAAATTCAGGCCGGGCTGTCGGCCTCTAGCGAGGAGATCAGTTGGGTCCAGACCGCCTATCTGATCGCCGAAGTGGTCATGATCCCGCTCTCGGGCCTGCTCTCGCGCGCCATCTCCACGCGTTGGATGTTCGCCATTTCGGCCGCTGGCTTCACGTTCATGAGCCTGCTCTGCGGCCTGGCGCAGAACATCGAACAGATGATCATCTTTCGCGCGCTGCAGGGTTTCATCGGCGGCGGCATGATCCCGACCGTGTTCGCCGCCGCCTTCACGATTTTCCCGTCCAGCAAGCGCGGACTGGTCAATCCGCTGATCGGGCTCATTGCAACCCTGGCGCCCACCATCGGCCCGACGCTGGGCGGCTATCTCACCGACGCGCTGTCCTGGCACTGGCTGTTCTTCATCAACATCGTGCCCGGCATCATCGTCACGATCTCGACCATCGCCCTGGTCGATTTCGACGAGCCGGACTGGTCGCTGCTGAAAACCTTCGACTGGTGGGGTCTCGCCTTCATGGCGCTGTTCCTGTGCAGCTTGGAATACATCCTGGAGGAAGGTCCGGCCAAGGACTGGTTCGCCGACAACCGCATCGTGGTCTTCACGGCCCTGACGGTCCTGGGGGCGGCACTGTTCTTCTGGCGCACGCTCAGCGCAAAATTCCCGATCGTGGATCTTTCCGCCTTCGCCGACCGCAATTTCTGGACCGGATGCCTGTTTTCCTTCGTGCTCGGGATCGGTCTTTACGGCCTGACGTATCTCTACCCGGTCTTTCTCAGCCGGGTGCGCGGCTACTCCTCGCTGCAGATCGGCGAGACCATGTTCGTCACGGGGCTGAGCATGTTCTTTTCTGCCCCGCTGATCGGCCGCCTGCTCGGCGTGCTGGACAACCGGGTCATGTTGGCGCTGGGCCTCTCGATCTTTTCGCTCAGCACTTGGATGACGGCCGGCATTACCCGCGACTGGTCGTATGGCGAACTGATCATTCCCCAGGTCTGCCGCGGTTTTGGCCTGATGTGCTGCATGCTGCCGATCAACAATCTGGCGCTGGGCACGCTGCCCCCGCAACGGCTCAAGAACGCGTCCGGCATTTACAACCTGACGCGCAATCTCGGCGGCGCGGTGGGGCTGGCCCTCATCAACACGCTGTTGAACAAGCGCATCGACCTGCATCTGGCCCGGCTGCACGAGCAGGTGTCGCAAGGCAGCGCGGCGACGCAGAATTGGCTGGAGTCTCTGACGCGCAGCTTCGGTTCAGCCCCCGACGCCGGCGCCATGGCGCTGAAGCGGCTGGCCCAGATGGTGCGCGGCCAAGCCACCGTGATGGCGTTCGCCGATCTCTTCATGGTGCTGACGATCATGTTCCTGGCGCTGCTGCCGTTGATCGCCATGGTGCGCAAGCCGGCGCCGCGCAAGGCGCCCGGCGGCGGGCATTAATACCAAACGCCGTTGATCCTGACTTATCGGTTGTTGTAGGGGGGCGCAGCTGCGCGCCCGGTGTCCCACAACAATGGTCCGTCGGATATGGCGCGCCGGGCGCACTGCTGTGCGCCCCTACGCAACTGGCATTCGATCTCCCAGATGACAAAGGGTCAAGACCAATAGGTTGGTATTAACCGTCCCGCCAATGGCTAAAAATTTTTTGTCGGACTAAATCACAAGTGTCATCCCGGATGCGCTGCAGCATTTTTCATGGTGCAGCGCTGATCCGGGATCTCCATCGGCTCCAGCCGTATCGCGACGGGCGCAGGAGCCGAGAAAGATCCCGGGTCTGCAGCGCATCATGAAGAATGCTGCGCTGCGCCCGGGATGACAATCTGTGGATCGATTTGGTTAAAAAATACTTTAGCAGTGTATGGCGAACCTGACCGCAAGCTGACAGACACCGTCAGCGGTCGCTCAGGGCGCCAATGATACATGTTTGGCACCGGACAGCGCTGACCTCAACCCATCCGGACCTTTGCCGGATGCCGATCAGGCGAAAGTCTCAACTGAAACCAATTAACAGAAAGAGGCTTGGAAAGATGGAATTTATGAGTGATGCTGTGCGTGCATCGCGGAGCTGTGAAGAGTTGAGGCATTCGTAGCCTCGAACATTTGCAGTCGTCGTTAAGACGGCGCCTGAAGCCAAAAGAAAAACACTCAAGAGTTGAAATTTCGGAATTGTTTGCGCGCCCCTTTAGATCTTGATGGATCAAGAGTGGGCCGCGCATAGGGAGAACGCCATGCATGCCGTAACCAGGATAGCCGTCGTCGATGATCATCCGCTCTATCGCGCCGGCATCCGGCAGGCCGTCGATGCGGCCTTTGATATGCAGGTGGTCGCTGAAGGGGCCGACGCAATGGACGCCTTGCATATTGCGGCGACCAGCGGAAGCGACATGATCCTGCTCGACCTCAACATCCCCGGCGGCGGTATCGATGCGGCGCGCAGCATCTGCCAAGACTTTCCCGACACAAAGATCGTGATCCTGACCAATTCCGAGTCCGAAGCGAATGTCGCTACCGCCATGCAGCTCGGTGCCTACGGCTACATCGTCAAAGGCATCGGCGGGACGGAACTGGTATCAATTCTGCGCATGGTTAACGGCGGCGAATCTTATGTCACGCCAAGTCTGGCGGCTGAAGTTCTGCGCGGTATGGGGCGCGCCAGCCATGCCGAGGCAGCATTGTAAGCCGCTCGCGGCGGCCGTTTTGGCATCTGGCGTCTCTGCGGTGTCGATGCGATTGGCTGCCAGAGTATCTTAACCCCGCTCCTCGATATTCGATGGAATATTGACACTTGCGCCGTAAAGTCCCAGCGCGGCATTGCGCGGGCGCACGAGGCCATGGCCGCAACACCCGGAAACAAGGGCGAGCGGACAGATCCAAATGACCATGCGCCGCAGGGCTTCGGATTACTACATCACGCAACAGACCGGCTTTGCGCTGCTCGTGATGGTCGCGAAGATCGCGTGCATTGATTTCTCAATCGAGGCTTTGATCATGCAAGTGATCGGTCTCATGGGCATCCACAATCTGGGACCGGTGGTCGATTTCCTGGACCCCTTAACGCTGACGCTGCTGTCCAGCCCAATCACCTATGTCTGGGTGGTTCGGCCTTTCGCCAAGGCGGCGCGCGACGCCAATGCCAAGGTGAGCCAGCAACTTGAAGAGAGCCGGCTGTTGCTGGAGCAGAACGAGCGGCTTACCGCGTCGCTGCAGCAGGCGACCGAGGCGACGGCCGACATGCACGAGAAAATCCTGCAAAAAATCGGCGGCGAGCTGCATGACGGGCCCGCGCAGCTGTTGACCTACATCCTGCTGCAGCTGGACCGTCTGACTCCGGTGGCCGCCATGGCCAAGGACCAGAAGATCCCCGCCGATCTGGAGAAATTTCGCCGCGTGATTAACGACACCTTGAGTGAGGTTCGGGCCATATCGACAGGTCTGTCCTTGCCGGAACTGGCGACCACCTCGATCGATGACACCATCACGCTCGCTATCCGCCGCCATGAAGAATTGACCGGCGCAAAGGTGCAGGTGTCTTTTGATCAAATGCCGAGCGTGATTTCGCTGAATCAAAAAATCTGCACCTATCGGTTCATCCAGGAAGCGCTGGCGAACGCCAACAGACATGCGCATGCCCAGACCAGCCACGTGAAGGCACGCGGCGGTTCGCGCATGGAAATCACGGTCCAGGATGACGGCCAGGGCTTTACGCCTGAAAACGCTATTGGCCGCGGCCTCGGCCTCACCGGCATGCGGGCGCGCCTGCAGGCCCTGGGTGGTCAACTGGACGTCCAAAGCGCGCCCGGCCAAGGCGCGCGCGTGACAGCCTCCTTCAGCCTCGAAACGGGACAAGCGGCATGACATTCGAAATTGCAGTGATCGATGATCACAGGTTGGTTCGCGAAGGCATGATCGAGATCCTGGCGGACCAGCCGGATTTCTCCATCGCCGCCGAAGGGGCGTCTGCAGATGAGGCGGTACGGATCGCCGAAGAGTTGAAACCGCATTTGATCTGTCTCGATGTCAACATGCCGGGCGGCGGCGTTGCCGCGGCGGCGCGCATTGCCGCGACTGCGCCGGATGTGCGGACGC
>JANMVX010000348.1:0-17893 GCA_031393505.1 Hyphomicrobiaceae bacterium
TGCCTCGGTCTCCTGCTTCCGCTTGATGAGGGGTTTTCCTTCGGCGATGAATCGCGCTGACAAAACCAGCGCGCCCATCGCGAAATCCTTGCCGTGCGCCTTGATCATGGCGTCGGCGACAAATGCGAGGCGTACGAACAGCTCGTCCTTGGAACGATCATTGTTGTCGACGCCGGGCATGGGCGTGAACGAGGCCTCGTTGAGCAACAAAGGCGTAGCCGGAGCAAGCGTCGCGGCCGGAGCCTGCGCGTGGCCATGCTGATGGTTGTGGCCGCAGTCGGGGCCGTGCACGTGGACGGGGGCAGACTTGGCTTTTTGTTTGACCGGCATGGTTGCAACTCCGTGAGAGGCTGTTTGGCTGTCAATTGCGCTCGCTGCTGGGGTCAGCCTGCGGCCGAGGCGCGCCGTCGATTTCGGCCAGCGTGCTGACCAGCCAGTCGCGTTGCTTGCCCAAGCGCTGCAGCTGATCGTTGACCTCGGTCAGCCGGGCCCGCAGCCCCGGCAAATCGGCAACCATGTGCGCGACCTCGGAGGCCTTGAGGCGGTTCACTTCCAGCGTCAACCCGATCTGCAGGCTTTCCAGATGCCGCTGCTTGGCGTTGATTTCCAGTGTCTGAACGAGCAGGCGGTTGCGCTCGGCGATGCGTTGCAAGTCGGCCGGCGTGTCGCCGCCCTGGTCCGCAGCCATAAAGGGCTTGGGCGGAACTTTTGGTTTGTGATCGGCTTTGCTCATCATGGTCAGAGAACTCAATGAGTAACGTGGCGCGTAGGTCGGGTAGAGCCACTGGCTCGACCCGACCTACGTTTCACCCCCGGCCGAACTTAGGGAATGAGCACGGCGCGGCCCTTGACCGTGCCGTGATGCAGATCGCGCAAGGCGTCGTTGGCGGCGCTGAGTTTGTATTCCTTGGTCGCCAGATGCACGCGGCCGCGATCCGCCAGCGCCATCAGCTCGACCAGCTCGGCATAGGTGCCGACCAGATTGCCGACGATGGTCTTCTCCGATGTGATCATATCCATGGCCGGAAGATTGATCTGGCCGCCATACCCGACGACATAGTAGCTGCCGCCGTTGCGGGTCATGGCCAGACCCTCTTTGATCGAATTGCCTTCGCCGACAAAATCGATCACCGCCTCGGCGCCCTTGCCTTTGGTGAGCGCGAGCACCGCCTCCACCTGGTTGCTGTCGGCCTTTACGAGATGATGCGCGCCGCACTCCTTGGCCAGGCCCAGCGCCAGGTCGGAGCGGTCCACGACGATGATTTCCGCTGCGCACAGGGCCGCCAGCACCTGGATGCCGATATGGCCGAGGCCGCCAGCTCCGATGCAGACGACATATTCGCCCGGCAACAAGTGGCGCGAGGCCTTCTTGGCGGCCCGGTAGGCGGTAAGCCCGGCGTCTGTATACGGAGCGACATCCTTGGGCGCGAGGGTCTTGGGCAGCTTGATCAGCGTGCGCTCGCCGCTCAGCAGATACTGCGCATAACCGCCATTGGCGTTGATGCCCGGAAAGCTGCTTTCATCAGCATGCATATCGTTGCCGCGCCGGCAGGCCAGGCAGTGCCCACTGGTCACCAGCGGATGACAGATTACCGGATCGCCAACCTTGACGCTGGTGACGCCGGCGCCGATCGACTCGACCCAGCCGGCGTTCTCATGGCCCATAATGTAGGGGAGTTGGATATTGACCTTGTCGCGCCAGATGCCTTCGACGACATGCAGATCGGTGCGGCAGACGCCTGCGCCGCCGATGCGCACGATGACATCGGTTGGCTTGGTGATCTTCGGGTCGGCCACGTCCTCGTATTGGACAAACTGATCGGCGGTGAGTTTCTCATCATAGCGATGGAGTACTGCAGCCTTCATGTCCGGTGCCCTCCCGAGCAATAGCGTTTTTCGTGGTGACGGTTTCGTGACTGTCACCTGCCGGAGGCATCGAGGCTGCCGGCATAGGGAGGGTATTCAAGTTTCGTGCCAATTCGTAACAGGCAGAACGAGCGCGTTATTCTTGTTTGAACCGAACTGAGACTGTTCTGTTTCGGAACGGAACACCTGTTCCGCGCTGTTGCGATCCTTCACAGTGACCCTGGCGTCGAATACTTTCACGGGCCCGATTGGGGAAAACACGCTGGCCACGGAATCGTTCCGGTGGTACGATCAAAAAAAGTAGCGCTCGTTTGTCGCAGACTTCGGCTGACGCATCACCGTGATGGGCCGCATGGATATTGCCGAAACCTCAGCTGAACGCGCCCACGCCATTCTCGAGCGTGACGGCGGCGTTGCGCCGGAGCTGTTGCCGGCCGACATCTATCAGAGCTGGGAGCGCTGCCTTGCGCTCGGGCTGGATCCGCGCAAACGCCCTGACGTGCGCGTTGAGCCCGCCGCCAAGCTCAACGAAGCCCGTGAACAACTCGGGCCCGCCCGCCGCTTGGCGCTGGCTGAATTGCACGGCCTGTCTGCCCAAATTGCCGGCAGCAGCTTCATGATCGCCTTCACCAACGCCGACTGCATGTTGCTGGACGTCATCGCCGATCCCGAGTTTGTCACGCCCGCCAGAGCCGCCAGCTTGCGTCCGGGGTCGGTGTGGACCGAAGCGACCTGCGGCACCAATGCGCTCGGCTCGGCCGCCATCCAGCGCCAGGCCGCAGTGGTGCACCGGGCCGAGCATTTCTTTGTCGACCACCTGGGCCTGACTTGCATCGCCCACCCCGTGTTCGCGCCCGATGGCTCGCTGTTGGGCGTCATCGACGCCTCGTCCGATTGCGCCGAGCGCCAGCGCCATACCAAGGTGCTCATGCAGCTGGCCGCCGCGCAGATCGAGAACGGCGTGTTCCGCGAGCAGCATCGCGGCGACACCATAATCGCCATTCATCAGCATAGCGAATATCTGCACTCGCTCAGCGCCGGCTTGCTGGCCCTGCGCGGCGACGGCCAGGTGGTGGGCGCCAACACGCAAGCCCGCAGTTTCCTGCGCGGACGCTCAATCGCCGAGGGGCCGAGTTTCGAAGACTTCTTCGACTTGAAGTTCGACACCCTGTTGGCCGAGGGAAGGCAGCGTGATTGCGTCCGCATGCGCGACCGTGGCGGCTTGTCGTTTGTAGCGCGCATGGAAGCCTCGCAAGGCCAGCAGGCCGCTGCCCGGGCCGTCCGGGCGCCAGCAGACAAGATCAGACCATCGATCCGAAAACTGCCGTTTGTTGCCGACGACCCACGCATGCTGGCGATCGTGAAAGAAGTCGAACTTGCGGTGGCGCGCCAGTTGCCGATCCTGATTCGTGGCGAAACCGGCACTGGCAAAGAGCTGCTGGCCCGCCATGCGCATGCCGCCAGCGGCCGCAAAGGCGCCTTTGTTCCGATCAATTGCGCGGCGCTGCCCGACAGCCTGATCGAGGCCGAATTGTTCGGTTATGCCGATGGAGCCTTCACAGGCGCCCGCCGCGGTGGCGCCAAAGGTCTGGTCGCGGAGGCCGACGGCGGTACGCTGTTTCTCGACGAGATCGGCGAACTGCCGATGCCGCTGCAGGCCGTGCTGTTGCGCCTGCTCGATGATTGGACGGTTCGGCCGGTCGGCGGCCAGCGCACAATCGTCGATGTCCAGCTGGTGTCGGCAACCAACGTCAAGCTCGACGCGGCGGTAGCTTCGGGGCGCTTCCGGGCCGACCTACTCTACCGGATGAATGCGCTGGAGGTGACGCTTCCCAACCTTGCCACCCGCTCTGACATCGACACGATTGCGCAGCACGTGCTGAAGGTTATTTCGCCAGGGTGTCAGTTGGACGGCGAGGCGCTTGAGCATGTGCGGAGCCATCCCTGGCCGGGGAACATACGCCAATTGCGCAACGAACTGGCGCGGGCCAGCCTTAGGGCGGTCGATGGCATGATTGACCGGGACATGATCGAAGCGGCGTGCACGCATCACGGTGGTCACGATCCTGCCGACATCCCGGCATCGGCGCCGGCCGTCACCGTCACGACACTGGCTGGTGATGCGACCATGCGCAGCGCGCACAAGGATATGGTGCTGGCTGCGCTGGCCGAAACTGGCGGCAATATCAGCTCGGCTGCGCGCCATCTGCGGGTGTCGCGCAACACGATCTATCGCGCGCTCGGCCGGACCAACCCTGCAAGTCCGAAGTGACCGGCGGCCGATCAAGAAACCATCGCGCTCAGCGATAACGGCCATGCCTTTGCAGGACTTCGATCTTGTAGCCGTCCGGATCGACGACGAAGAAGAATTTTGCCAGCAGAGCCCCTTCGCGGAAAAATTCCTTGATGGCGAGCGGCTTCAGTCCCTCACGCTCGAAGCGGGCATGTTCGGCCGCCAGGTCCTCGACGGCGAAAGCGATATGTCCGTAGCCGTCGCCTGGCTCATAGGGCTTGGTCCGGTCGTGGTTGATGGTCAGCTCAAGTTCGAAATCGGCAGCGCTGTTGCGCAGATAAACCAGCGTGAAACCGTCGAAAGCGAAGCGGTCGGCCACGGCCAGACCAAAACCCCGCGTGTAAAAATCGACCGAACGCGCCTCATCGAGAACGCGGATCATGGAATGGATGGCTTTGGCCGACATCGCTGAAATGCCTTCAGGTTTAAGAGCTGTTGAGTGAATAGCGCCGCAAGTTCCGCCCGATCTTAAGGACACCCACTAAAATTTCCACTCTGAAGTAGGCTTGACCCGACCGTACATGAGAGACGCCGTGCGGCAGCTCTCGATGGTGCTCATCACCTTCAACTGGCCAAGGCTGACTTGGCAGCAGTTGGCATTGCGCCAGGCGGGTCCATGATCGCAGAAGCCAGGGCAGGACGGGGCACGCGTGCTGGCCGTCAGGCCAGTAGCTGCTCGCACCTTGGCCAAATCGGAGTCAGCCTGGTGGGCGGACTCCTCATCTTGACGATGATGATTGTGGCGACCTCAGTGTAGAGTGCCGTGGTGTCCAACCTCGCGTGCCCCAACACCACTTGGAAGATGGGCACATCGATAGGTTGCTCCAGCAGATGCCTGGCAAAGCTGTGCCGCAAGGTGTGCGGAGCGATCCAGCTGGTAAGGCCAGCGCATTCGGCAGACATCGTGCCTCGGCGCAGCGGGCTGACGGGGTTCTCATATCACTCACCGGGGGCTCCTGTCTTAAGAGCCGAGGTGGCGAACCCCTCGATCCTTAAGACGTCCCACCCGCCGTGTGGTCGGCAGTGCGTCAACTGGTTACTTCTCTGCTCGCCACCCGCGGCCGCTCGAACAGACCAAAGGCTTTCCAGCAGGCCGCGAGCACGTCATCTGGGCGCCCGAGCGGCACGTCTTGCGCCGGCAGACCTTCGAACGCCAGCCAGTCACTTGCTTCGCCTCGAAACTGCCGAGACCAAGCCAAACATCCGCAACAACACGATTGGCGAATTCAAGCATATTTTCCTGCTTCAGCTGAGCGGCACAAGAGCTGAGCCGGCAAAGCGGCTGGTCCTTCTAGACGAGGGGCCGCGTTAGCTGCACTGCCTCACGTCGGCAACCGCGCCCCAGGCTCGCGCCCGTCAAGCCCGATAAAGTGCAAACTAGCAGGACGATTGCCGATGGCGCTCCCTATGAGGGCAAGGCTCGATTGAAATGAACGCGTAAGATATTGATTTATAATATTTATTTAATACTACCACTTTCGATTCGCTGCATCACTTGATGCCTCCCCAAAGCTCCTGCGGGCACTTGTCGCAAGGCGTACTCCAGAGCCATGGGCGGTACGCGGCACTTCGAGACTGATCTTGCCGATTTCATCAACACGTGGCACCTGCGGGGAACGCCAATCCTGCGATGACTTCGTCCGGTTCTGAGTGTGCTTCAAGCATCGGTCATCAACCCGGCGACCGTCCTTCATGACCCATAGCGGTCGACTGTCGAAGATGGCCGTTGCAGCAGGGTCAGCCACGGGCTCTGATCGGCATTGATCATGTCCTTGAAATGCAGCGCGTACGGCGTGAAGCCGACGCTGAGCGCCGTCGCGGTCGTGATCACGCGTGGTTCGCTCTTGAAGTAGTTGTTGTCGGCAAAAGCCGGCCGCAGCGGAACGATGTTGTTCGTGGCCAGCGCTTCCAGCTGGACCTCGTACGTCATCTCCCAATGCTGGGACTGCCCGGCGATATCGGGAATCTTGGCCTTCGCCGGCACGGTATCGCGCCGCCACCGACGAAGGACAAGGCTTGCCCGTCCTTCAGTCCCGGGATGAACGCAATCCCGAAATTCATGTCGGGCTTGATGCACTTTGAAGCACAGTTCGAACCAGTACAGAATTCTGCTTAGAGCGTCTGGCCGTCGGGGCCAAAAGCATGTGCGTGCGACGCATCGATCGCGAGACCAACGTTGGAGCCTGAGGTTATGTGAAACGACCCACCGGCCTCGACGATCAGAGGGCCGGAGGATGTGTCGACGTAGACAAAGGTGGTGTTCCCGAGCTGCTCGACGATGGTCGTTGTACCCCTTAGGCTTGCCTGTTGATCGCCGGGGTCGACCAGACGGATGTGTTCTGGACGAATGCCGATCTCGATCGCATCAAGACCAGTTGCAGGCGCAGCATTGCGGGTCTCCAGGAAAATCGATGCATTGCCAGCCAGGGTTGCCACGAGCGACTTGCCGACGCCGGGACGGGCCGAGGCGGGCAGAAAATTCATCGCCGGCGAGCCGATGAAGGCGGCCACGAACTTGTTGGCGGGCGTGTTGTAGAGCGCGAGCGGCGAGCCGATCTGCGCTATACGTCCTTTATCCAGCACCACGATCTTGTCGGCCAGCGTCATGGCCTCCACCTGATCGTGCGTGACGTAGATCATGGTGGTTTTCAGCGACTTGTGCAGGTTGGCCAGTTCCAGCCGCATGGCCACGCGCAGTTGCGCGTCGAGATTGGAGAGCGGCTCGTCGAACAGGAACACCTGGGGGTCGCGGACCAGGGCACGGCCGATGGCGACGCGCTGGCGCTGGCCGCCGGAAAGTTGCGCGGGGCGGCGATCCATCAACGGTTCGAGTTGCAGCATCTTGGCGACCTGGTCGGCACGCTCGTTCTGCTTAACCATCGGCATGCCGGCCAGCGACATGCTGAAACAGATGTTTTTGCGCACGGTAAGATGGGGATAGAGCGCGTAGGATTGGAACACCATCGCGATACGCCGTTTGGCCGGCGGCACATGGGTGACGTCCGCACCGTCGATCATCACGGCGCCGGAGGTAACGGGTTCGAGACCCGCGATCATGCGCAGCAGCGTGGATTTTCCGCAGCCGGAGGGCCCGAGCAGCGCGCAAAATGATCCGTCCGCCACCGACAGGTCGACGCCGTGGATGACCTCGGTCGAGCCGAAGCGCTTGGTGACGTTGTTGAGCTCAACCGAGGCCATGATTCTGCGCTATCCTTTGATGCCTGCGGTGAGCATGATGGCCTGCGTGACTTGGCGCTGGAAGATCAGGTAAAGCGCGGCAACCGGCAGGGCGGCCAGCACTGCGGTTGCCATCCAGCGCGCATACTTGACCCCGAAGGCATCGGTCACCTGCGTGATGCCGACCGTGATATTCATCATCGGTTCGGAGGTGGCGACCAGGAATGGCCAGAGAAAATTGTTCCAGGCGCCGATGAAGGTGATGATGGCGAGCGCGGTGGTGATGCCCTTGTTCATCGGCAGATACAGCCGCAACAGCAACTGGAATTCGGTCGCGCCATCGATGATGGCCGCCTCGCGGAAATCCTTCGGTACACTGTCGAAGAACTGTTTGTAGATCATCACCGTCACCGGCGCGATCAGCTGCGGAAGGATGACGCCGGCCCAGGTGTTGATGAGGCTAAGTTGGCTCATCAGCACAAAGTGGTTGATGATCAGGGCCGGGATCGGGACCATGAAGCTGGCGAGAATCATCCACCACAGGATGCGCCGGCCGGGGAACTCTATCTGAGAAATGGCGTAGGCGGCCATGGCGCTCATGATCACGACCAGGATGGTCACGGCGCCGGAGGTCACCAGCGAATTGAGATACCAGAGCCCGATTTTGGTGTTGAACAGCACAAAACTGTAGTTCTCGAAGGTGAAGTGCTCCGGCCACAGACGGATGCCCGGCTGCACGACTTCGTCCTCCGGCTTGAAGGATGTCACCAGGGCCCAATAGATCGGGAATACCCAGAACAATGCGCCCAGCAGCGTGAGCACCGTAAGGAACACGCCCGTCCCGGAAGGGCCGCTGGTGGTTTGACCGGCCGCGGCTTTAGTGATCGCCGACGCTCCCGTCCCGTCCTGGACGGCCATGTCTACCGTACTCATCTATCGCTCCGTGCGCGAAGGAGCTGATATTGCAGCACCGATACAATGACGATGATTGCGAACAGAACCAGTGCGACTGTTGCGCCGTATCCGCCCTGGTTTTTCTGGAAAGCCGTGCGATAGATCAATTGCACCATACTGATGGTGGCGTCCGAGCGCCCACCTGCGGCGAACAGATAAATCTGATCAAAGATTTTCATTTGCAGGATCAGCTGGATGGTGGCGACCAACACCGTAATGGGCCAGATCAGCGGCCAGGTGATGCGGGCAAACAGCTGCCAGGGCGTTGCTCCGTCCAGCTCGGCGGCCTCGTAAATCTCGGAGGAGATGTTGCGCAGGCCGGCGATGAACAGCAGCACATTGAAGCCGATCAGCCACCACACCGTCACGAACGCGACCACCGGCATGAAGGTGGGAAGGTAGCGGTAGATCGACATATTGTTGCTGAAGAACGGGCCATAGACAGGATGGAAGATGCCGAACTCGCCATCCAGCGCCCATTGCCAAATGCGGAACACCACCGACACGGGCAGGATGTAGGGGATGAAGAAGGCAGCCAAAACCGCGCTCTGCCACCAGCCCTTCAGGCGGTTGACGCCGAGGGCAATGAGAAGGCCGAGCAGTGTGCTGGGAATGACGCTGAGCAGCACGAAGTAGAGGGTATTCCAAACGGCCGTGCTGAACAGGCGATCAGAGAACAACTTGATGTAATTCTTGAACCCCACCCACGACCCCCAACCGATCAGCGGCGAGTCGGTGAAGGTCATGGCGACCATGGTCAGGGTAGGATAAACGAACAGCAGTGCGTAAACGAGCACGAACGGACCGACGAGGATCAACGCGGTTAGGGTCTGCGGTCGCCGTAAATCATTCATTGCTGAGACGCCGGCTTATATCGATAAGAGAAAGGCCTCACCCGCTTCCCGGAATTTGACGCGCGCTTTTGCGCGGCAAATATCCGGGACCGTTACCTGGTGCGGTTCCATCACAACTGGCGCCGCGCTCGTGGAAACAGGACTCGCGGTCAGTACGTTTGTGGCCTCGACAGGGAAAGATCCCGGATATTCGACGCGCGAAGCAAGTGCGCGCCGAATTCCGGGAAGCGTCGTGGTGGTGGTTGTCTGCCTCGGTTGGCCTACTTCACCTGGCCTTGCAGGTCGTCGCGCATGCCGGCCATGGCGTCCTTGGACTCCTTCTCGCCGTTGATCGCCGGCATGAGGAAGTTGCCGGCCGACTCGTAGACCGGCGAGGCGACGCCAGCCAATGTCGAGCTGGGATCGAACACGGCAGTCTTGGCCAGCGAAGAATAGGTGGCGTTCGGCTGCATCTTCTTGAACTCGTCATTGTCGCGGGCGGCGTTGAAGGCCGGCAGATGCCCGGCCGTGGCCCAAAAGGTCGAATGCTTGTTCATCCAGGCGATAACTTCGAGCACGGCCTTCTTCTTCTCGGGCGTCATGGCCTTGCCGACATTGTTGGGAATGGCAAAGGCGTGGCTGTCGGCCCAGGTTGCCGGATGGGCAAAGAAGTTCGGCAGCTGGATGGCGCCCCAGTTGAACAGTTTGCCCTTGGCGGCGAGGTCGGTCATGGTCGGGACCTCCCAGACGCCGTTGATGTGCATGGCCGCTTTGCCGCCGGTAAAGAGCGCGATCGACGCCGGATACTCCGTAGACGCCGGAGCAAAGCCGCCCGAGACCCAGCCGCGGATGACGTCGGTGGCCTTGACGGCCTTGTCGAGATTGTCGCCGTCGAGGAACTTGCCGTCCTTCAGGAACACGCCGTCCTGCTGGCCGAGCAGCGAGTAGAAGATGCGCCACATGCTGTCGCCAGCGGCCGAATGGATGGACACGCCGTATTGCGCGCCAGCGCCCTGCAGCTTCTTCAGAGCGGCGGTGAAGTTATCGATGCCGTCAAGGCCTTGCGGCAGTCCGTCCGCGCCGATCAGGCCGGCCTTGGCCAGCAGGTCCTTGTTGTAATAGAGCACGACCGAATGGATATCGAACGGCACGGCATATTGCTTGCCGTTCATCTGGCCGGCCTTGAAGTTGGCGTCCTGATAGTCGCCTGCCTTCAGGCCGACGCTGGCGAGGTCCTCAGTGGTGATCTCAGACAGCGCGCCGGTGGTAACGCCCAGCGGCAAACGTGACAGATGGTAGGTCATCAGGTCGGGCCCGGCGCCGACGGCGGCCGAGGTCTGAACCTTGGTATAGAAGGGCACGCCCCATTCCAGCGTGGTCGGCTGAATTTCGATCTTGCCGTCCATCTCCTTGTTGAAGTCGCCGATCAGCTGCTTCATGCGCACGCCGTCGCCGCCCCCGAGAAAGTCCCACCAGACCACGGTTTCCTTGGCCTGCGCCGCACCCGCGATCAACGCGGATGACAGCAAAGCTGCGCCGAGTAGTTTGCCGAACATCGTCAACCTCCCAATTGGGCTCAATAGCCCTTGCGCCACTTAAAGTTGCGCCGGACCTGCTGGCGTTTGCAGGCCGGCCTGCTGTTTGCTCAGACGTCGAGGGTCGTTTTGATCGAAACCCTCGGGCAGGGTGCCAGACGGAACTGTTGCAAAGGTCCAGGCCCGCTGTCAACACGGCAGACGATATGGACCCAGAATTCCGGTATGAACGTTATCAACTGCCAAAGGTGCGTTGGTCACTTCCTTCTCCCCCGCGAAGAAGCGGGGGAGAGGGCAAAATCCCGTTACTTGGCGGCGGACTGCACCAGTGCGTCGAACAGCGCGGCGGCGACGGGGTCATCACCGGGCTCATCGCTCAGCAGGCGGAAGGTGCTCGCGACCAGGCCGCCCCGGCCGACGCGACGGGTCGCGATGGTGGCCGCAGCCTTGTGAACCCAGCCGACCACCAGGCCGGCCTGCACGGGGCCGCCATATTCCCACGGCTCGAAACCGCCGAGCACATGGGTCGGCACCACGCGATCGAACGACAGATCGAACATCGGCCCACCGGGAATGGCGGCGAAGGCTCCGTCGCGGCGGATCCAGGAAAAGCTGGCGATCCAGTCGCCGCGCCACATGGTGCCGTGCCGGGCGGTGAGTGTGATGTTGGGCAGCTGGCTCTTGGGGCCGGGCAGGTTGCCGGGCGTGTCGTCGATGATGGGCATGAAGGGTTGTTCGCGGGCCGGCGCGTCGAGGCGGAGATTGCCGTGGGTTGCGGCGCTGCCATCGGCCAACACCAGGTAGCGGGCGCCGGCTTGAAGTGCCGCGATGTCGGTGGCGTCCAGGGCAGCAGCGATCCGCACGTCCGCCTGCTCCGGCGCGACCACGGCATATCCCAAGCCACGCGCAAAGGCGGCAATGGCGGCGTCGGTGCTGGCGATGCGCGGCAGCTTGGTGGCGCTGCGCTTGGTATAAAGTGCAATATCCACTTGGTTCTGCGCCAGTTCCTTGCCGTTTACCGACAGGTGCAGATCGAGCCTCGCCATGCGGTTCTGAAGCGTGTCCGGCAGTATAAATAGGAGTTCGCCAAGCTCGACGACCGCGAGCCCTGCGGCAGTGGGGACGTCAATCGTGCCGCTCGGTCCCTGTCCCAAAGCCCAGCTCAGTTTGGCTCCGGACGGCAAGGCGCCACCCCCGGTCGCCACGGCAAGCGCGAGGCGGAACGTCTCGCCGCTTGTTCCCGAATAGCGCTTCACCTTCGGTACGATGACGATATCGGCGTTGATGGTTTTGAACCGGTCATGGAACACACGGCGGTTGCGGTTCATGTCCAACAGGCCGTTGGATTCCCAATGAACGTCGGTCATCTCGGTGATGACGTAGCCCTGCAGCGAGGCCCTGGCGCGCATGGTCTCGATCTCATATTTGAGATTGCCGAATTGGTACCACTGCACGGCCGTGATGAAGCTCTTGAAGCTGCCGAACACGCTGCCGAGCCGATAGGCGGCAAAGCGGTTCTGGATGCCATGCGGATAGGCCGCGCCCTCGCCCCAGGCCGCGCCGGTTTCCATCCACCAGGGTTCGTTTCCCTTGGGATCGGTGACTTGGGCGGGATCGGGCAGCCCCCAGACGCCGAACTCGGAGACCACTAGCGGTTCATCGCCTTTGCGCGACGCATCGCCATGCGCGCTATACGTCCAATCGGCCCCGCCCGCGAACTCTTCGGTGAGCTTGTCCCACTCGGCGCGGCGCTCGGGGACGGAGCGGTAGTAATGGTAGTCGTTGATGTCCGTCTTGACGTGAAAATTGTTGTGGCAGGCGGAGTTGTCGACCACCAGCCGGGTCGGATCGAGCGACTTCAGCCAGTCGTAGGTCTCGCCCAGCCACTTGCGATGACTGACGTCCTCGACCGTCCGTGTGCCCCAATCCTCGTTGATCAGGGTCCAGATGATAATCGAGGGATGATTGAAATCGCGGGCGAGGATACCCTGCATGGTCTCGCGCATGCGGCGCGCGGAATTGTCCGTGAACGTTGCGACGTTGGGAATTTCGGTCCAGATCAGCATGCCCATGCGGTCCGCGACGTCGTAGTAGCGCGGGTCCGGCACCTTGATGTGGCAGCGCAGCAGGTTCAGGCCAAGCTCTTGGGCTTTACGGAACTGGTCCTCGATGAATTCCGTCGTGGGCGGCGTGCAGATGCCTTCGGGGTAGTAGTCCTGGTCGAGCGCACCGCGCAGATACAGCGGCTCGCCGTTGAGATAGAAGCGCCCGCCGCGGGTTTCGATGTGGCGGAAGCCGAAGGTGTGGGTGGTGGAGTCGGCTCCGGTAGCTGGTCCGATATCCACGCGCAGCTGGTAGAGATTTGGCGCGTCGGGCGACCAGGGCTTGATGGCAGCAATCTTGAGCGCGTGGGTTTCGGTCGCGGCCTTGACGGTGGATGTGACTGTTGCAACGACCGCCCCAGATGGATCGAGTACCGTCAGCGTGAGCGGCGCACCTATCGATTCCGTTGAGAACTGAAGATCGACCGTCGCCGATCGCGTCGCCAGCCTCGCCTCGATCCGGCAATGCGCCAGATGCTGCGTAAGCCGCGCTTCCATAACAACCGACTGCCAAATGCCGCCGATCGGTCCGTACCAGCTCTGCTTGCCATGCGGGATCTCGGCGAACGGGAATTCGGGCGACGCCGCCGCATTGCCATCGGGTAGCAGTACGTCAACTTCGACAGTGTTGCTGGCTTTGAGAAGGGCCGCCGGCAGCTGGCATTCGAACGGCAGATAACCGCCCTCGTGGCGGGCGACCTCCGTACCGTTGACGCGCACCACGGCATGGTAACTCACCGCGCCGAATGTCAGCACCACCGCGCGGCCTTTCCAGTCCCGCGGCAGCTCGAAAATCTTGCGATAGAGCGCGCGTCCGGACTCGTACCGCAGGTCAGCAAATTGCGCCTGCCACGGCATCGGAACTATCGCCGTCCGCCAAGCGCCATCGCTGGCATGGCGAAACTCCCAGGGGCCGTCGAGCGATCGCCGCTCACGAGACTCCGTTGCCGCCGCCATGAAAATCTCCCGGTTTGTTCGGCCCGGCCAGCGTTTGACCGAACCAGAAAAACTGATACACATCCAGACTGTTTCACGAGTCCTGGAGCGTTCCCAAGTATGAGCCGCAATTTTCTAGTCGTCGATCCCGAGGAGAGTCACGAGGTTTTGCACGCCTTCGCCTCGCCGGCCCGCGTAAAAGTGCTGAAACTACTGCACGCCAAAGGGCCGATGAACGTCAACGACATCGCGGCGGCACTCGGGCTTCCGCAGTCCACCGTGTCCTCGAACATCCAGATTCTGGAGGACGCCGCGTTGATCCGTACCGAGACGCAGCGCGCGAAAAAAGGCAACCAGAAGATCTGCCACACCTCGTTCGATCAGGTGCTGGTGATGTTCAAGGAGGACGCGCCAGCCGCCAATGCCAACACGATAGAAGTGGCCATGCCGCTTGGACTTTACACCAGCTGCGAGGTCTCGGCGCCCTGCGGCCTGTGCTCGACCGAGGGCATCATCGGGCTGCTCGACGTGCCCAACACGTTCCTCGATCCCGACCGCATGCGCGCGGGGTTGATCTGGTTCACGCGCGGCTTTGTCGAATACCAGTTTCCCAACAATGCCAAGCTGGCCAATCGCACCATTGAGTCCATGGAGTTCTCCATGGAGCTGTCGTCCGAAGTGCCCGGTACGGCCGCTGATTGGCCATCGGACATAACGGCAAGCATCAACGGCGTCGACATCGGCACCTGGACCTCACCAGGCGATTTCGGCGACAAGCGCGGGGTTTACACACCCGCGTGGTGGAAGCTGAAGGGCAGCCAATACGGCAAGCTGAAAAGCTGGCGCGTTACCAAGGACGGGTCGTATGTCGATGGCGTCAAGATCTCCCCGGTTTCCTTGAAGGAACTCGATCTGGCCGTGCACCATTCCATCCGCCTACGCATTGGTGTCAAGGACGAAGCGCGGCATCGTGGCGGTATCAACATTTTTGGTCGTGGCTTCGGCAACTACGACCAGGATATCGTGCTGCGGCTCAACATGCGCCGCTGACGCCGGGAGCGGCGGCCCGTCGTTTTTCCTTGACGCAAAACCTCAGCTGCTGATTACGTAACACAAAATCCGATACAGACCAGAACACGCAGTATGGGAGGCGCGCATGAAGGCCACGGTCATCGCGAACAAGAACTATGCGATCGCCAAGATCGATGACCGCGTCTACGGCGCCTTCCTTGAGCACCTCGGGCGCGCCATCTACACCGGCATCCACGAACCGGACCACCCCACGGCTGACGCCAGCGGGATGCGCGGCGACGTCATCAAGTTGGTGAAAGACCTCAACATTCCCTGCGTGCGCTATCCCGGCGGCAACTTCGTCTCGGCCTACAATTGGGAGGACGGCATCGGGCCGGTCGAACAGCGGCCGACGCGGCTCGACCTCGCTTGGCACACGTCCGAGAGCAACAAGGTTGGCATCCACGAGTTCGCCAATTGGTGCGATACCGTCGGCACCAAGATGATGCTGGCGATCAACCTCGGCTCGCGCGGCCTCGATGAGGCGCGCAATTTCGTTGAGTACGTCAACGGCCCGACCGGCTCCTATTGGGGCGATCTGCGCAAGACAAACGGCCGCGCCGAGCCGTTCGACGTCAAGATGTGGTGCCTGGGCAACGAGATGGATGGGCCTTGGCAGGTCGGACACAAAACCGCCGACGAGTATGGCCGGCTCGCCAGCGAAACCGCCAAGACGTTGCGCGCTTTCGACAAGTCGCTGGAATTGATTGTGTGCGGATCGTCCAACTCGGACATGAAGACCTATCCCGAATGGGAGCGCGTGGTTCTTGAGCATACCTATGACTCGATCGACCACATTTCACTGCATATGTATTTCGCCAACCGCGCCAAAAACACCGCGAACTATTTGGCGCTGAACCATAAGCTAGATACTTATATCGCCACCATCGAGAGTACCATTAATCTGGTCAAGGCGAACAAGCGCTCCAAGCACAAAGTGAGCATTTCGTTCGATGAATGGAACGTCTGGTATCACTCGAATGCTCAGGACAAGGACATTCTCGACGGCGACAAGGGCTGGCCGCATGCGCCGCGCCTGTTGGAAGACATCTACAATTTCGAGGACGTGCTGCAGGTCGGCTGCATACTCAACACTTTCATCCGCCGCTCCAACATCGTCAAAATCGCCTGCATCGCGCAGCTGGTGAACGTGATCGCCCCCATCATGACCGAGCCTAAGGGCGCGGCCTGGCGGCAGACCATCTACTATCCCTACTATTTCGCATCGATCTACGGACGCGGCACCGCGCTCAACCTGGCGGTGACCTGTCCCGGTTACGACGCCGATATCGCCGATAATGTCCCCTACATCGATGCCTCCGGTGTGCATGACGAGGACGCGGGGACACTGACCTTCTTCGCCGTAAACCGTCACGGTACGGAGAGCTTGGATGCCGAATTCAACCTGCAGGGTTTTGGCAAGGCATCGGTCATCGAGCACAAGGTCATGACCCACAAGCAGCTGGAGGCGACCAACACGCTGAAGGCGCAGACCAATGTCGAGCCGCGCGACGGCAAAGGCGCCAAGGTCGAGGGGACGACATTGAAGGTCAGCCTGCCGCCGTATTCGTACCAAATGCTGTGTTTGAAGGTTTAGCGCCGTCAGTGATGCAACCAAGAACACAAGAGAAAACACCATGATGCAGTACCGGCGCCTGGGAAAATCCGGCCTCAAGGTCAGCGAACTTTCGCTCGGCTCCTGGGTCACCTTCAACAAGCAGGTCGACCAGGGCGATGCACTGAAACTGATGACCACGGCCTATGACGCCGGGGTCAATTTTTTCGACAATGCCGAAGGTTACGAGGCGGGACAATCCGAGATCCTGATGGGCGCGGCCCTGAAGAAACTTGCCTGGAGCCGCGATAGCTTCATCGTCTCGAGCAAAGTCTATTGGGGCGGCGCCAAACCGACGCAGCGCGGCCTCAGCCGCAAGCATGTCACCGACGCCTGTCATGCCGCGTTGAAGCGCCTGCAGGTCGACTATCTCGATCTCTATTTCTGCCACCGCCCCGATCTCGATACCCCGATCGAGGAAACCGTCCGGGCCATGCATGACCTGATCTCTCAAGGCAAGGTGCTCTATTGGGGCACCTCGCAGTGGACCGCGCAGCAGATCACCGAGGCTTGGGCCGCCGCCAAGGACCTGCGCATCTCGCCGCCGGTTATGGAGCAGCCGGAATACAACCTGTTCGAGCGCTTCAAGGTCGAGAGCGATTTCCTGCCGCTGTACGAACTGACCGGGCTCGGTACGACCATCTGGTCGCCGCTGGCCTCGGGCATTCTCACCGGCAAATACGCCAAGAAGATCCCGTCGGACTCCCGGCTCAATTTGCCGGGCTACGAGTGGTTGAAGGCCGAATGGCAAAGCCCCGCCGGCAAGGCCAAGCTGGCCAAGGTTGAGAAACTGTCAGCCCTCGCCGCAAAATCCGGACTGCAGCTCAACCACATGGCGCTGCTGTGGTGCCTTGCCAACAAACATGTGTCGACGGTCATTCTTGGCGCCTCGAAACTCGATCAGTTGAAAGACAATCTCGCGACCCTCGACCATCGTGACAAGCTGACGGACGACCTCAAAGCGCAGATCGAGGCGATTGTTGACACCACACCAGAGCCTCCCAAGAGGTACTGAATGCTCGCTTGCCCGGAGCATGTAAGACCTAGTCCGCCTTGGCCGAGGGGACCTCTTCGACACTGCGGTGACCACGCTCCCAAATGGCGAGGCGGTCAGCTCCACGCCAGAAAACACAGGTCTATGTTTGGCAGGTAGGCAAATCCCGGCCACTCCATTTGTTGCATGGAGCATCAGCTTCGCCAACGGGATGGCCATCTGGTTGTGGGATATTTGAAGCCGACGTGCAATTGGGGGCTCTTAGAGAGCGGCGCGACACTCCCGGCCCGGGCTGTGCCTCAACTATCGAAAGTTGGAAGCCGACACCCGCCTCGCGTCGCTAACCCGAAGTTCCTGGCTCTCGACTGACGATTTTCCTGCTACTTCAATCTGTTAGGATCGAAGCACGGCAATCGCGCCTGTCTACACGGCGATTGCGGCTATGAGATCGAGCGCTTGTTGCTGTTTGGGATTAGGCCGTGTGGTGAGGTCGAACGTCGCTTCGCCGGGCCTTGCG
>JANMVX010000027.1:0-18394 GCA_031393505.1 Hyphomicrobiaceae bacterium
CGCACCGGATTGATCGACACGATTTTTACGCCGCGCGCCTTCAACTTCCCGAGCGCGATCTTGATCGGGTTGGAGGCGTGGTCCTCGGCGACGCCGAACAGCAGGAAGTACTTCGTGCGCTCCCAGTCCGGCTCGCCGAACTCCCAGAACGAGCCGCCGAAGGTGTAGAGCCCGGCCGCCGCCATGTTCACCGAACAGAAGCCGCCGTGGGCGGCGAAATTCGGCGTGCCGAACTGGCTCGCCCACCAGCCTGTGAGGGCCTGGCTCTGGTCGCGGCCGGTATAGAACGCGAGTTTTCTGGGGTCGGTCTTGCGCACCTCGCCCAGCCACTTGGTGGCCAGCGTCAGCGCTTCATCCCAGGAGATTTGCTTGAACTCGCCGGATCCGCGCGGTCCGGTTCGCAGCAGGGGCGCCTGCAATCGCGCCGGCGACAGGTGCTGCATAATGCCGGCCGCGCCCTTGCCGCAGATGACGCCCTTGTTCACGGGGTGGTTGCGGTTGCCCTCAATGTAGCGGATCTGTCCGTCCTTGATGTGGACGTGGATGCCGCAGCGGCAGGCACACATGTAACAGGTGGTGGCCTTGATCTCGTCGGCGGGCGGCGGGGAGAGATCGACGGCGGGTTGCATCAGCCTATCCAATGTGGGCGGGACCGTCGGGCGGTCGCCGAACCGGGACCATGGCGTTGGGGTCTGGGCTCGGCCACGCCCAGAGCAATTCAAGCGTTGGGTCCAGGGCCACAGGCTTCCCGGGGAATGCTTGCCGGCTTTGGCGTTTCGTCCCACATTTGAGCCTTGTCGCACTCCAGTAGGATCATCACAGCCATGTCCGCATCCGCCACGGTTTCCAGTTCTGATATCGCCACCTTTGGCACTGATGGCGTCGCCGTACTGCGCGGCGTGCTGTCGTCTGACTGGGTGGCGCGCCTCGCGGAGGGCGTGGCTGAAAACCTTTTGCATCCCGGACCCTATGGAAAAAACCACGCTGAGGGCGCGTCCGCCTACTTCGGCGATTACTGCAATTTCCCGCGCATAACAGTGTTCCGCGACGTCGCCGACCAGGGCCCGCTGGGCGCCGTCGCCGCCGCGCTGATGGGTTCGCCGCGCGTGCAGCTGTTCCACGAGCACGTCCTGGTCAAGGAGCCCGGCAATGGCACGCCCACACCCTGGCATCAGGACCAGCCCTACTACAGCGTCGATGGCGACCAGACCGTCAGCCTGTGGGCGCCGCTCGATCCGGTGGTTGCCGAGGTCTGCCCAAAATTCCTGGCCGGCAGCCATGCCGACGGCAAATTCTATGTGCCCAAGCGCTTCAAAAGCAACGCGGCCATGGAGGGCGACACGTCTCAGTACACGCCCTTCGATGGCGTGGACGAGGAGAAAGAGAAGGCCCGCCTGCGCTTCTGGGCGCTGAGCCCCGGCGATGCCGTCGCGTTCAACTTCAAGACCCTGCACAACGCGCCGCCGAACACATCGGGCAATCGCCGCCGCGCCATCAGCTTCCGCTTCATCGGCGCGGATGCCCGCTACGCCGTGCGCTCGCATGCGGTCTCCCCGCCGTACCCTGAGATGGGGCTGAAGGCCAAGCACGGGGACCGGATGCCGGAGGAGTGGTTTCCGGTGGTGTGGGGAAAGTAGGCAATGGGCAGTAGGCAGTAGTACAACTATCATGTTGCCTCGACGACTAAACAATGCTGTTTTTTTCTACTGCCTACTGCCTACTGCCTTACTTCAAGAAATCGGCACCGCTTCGCACGTGGACGGCTCTTCGCCGCGCCAACCCTTGGCGAACCAATCGGCCGTCGACGTCGGGGCAAGATCGGGACCACGCCAGTCGTTGGGGACGATGACGAAATCGAAGCAGTTGCGGCTGAGCTGGCGCGCCATGTAACAGCCGCCGACCGTGCCGGCTTCGTAGAAGGTGCAAAAGACATTGCCCTGGAACGACCATTTTCCGCTCCAGGCATTGGAGGCGTCGTCATGATAGGCGATGGCGCCGTCGCGCGCGTAGTCGTCAACCCAATGGACGCCGTCGCGGTAGAGGCCGGTCATGGCGTGTCCCACCATTTCGCGCCGGATATCGGCCTCATTTAGCCAAGCCTCCGCAGCGTTGACCGCCACGGCGCCATTTGCAGCGAGGGCGATCAGGGTGCTGACCAAACGGGCGCGAGTCATGGCCACTTCACCACCGGCGGCAAGCTGGAAAGGATCGAGTCCACATTGCCTCCGGTCTTCAGCCCAAAGATGGTTCCGCGATCATACAGCAGGTTGAACTCCACATAACGGCCGCGGCGGATCAACTGTTCGTCACGATCAGCGTCGGTCCAGGACGTGGCGAAATTTCCGCGCACCAGTTCGGGATAGACCCCAAGAAAGGCTCGACCAACGTCCTTCGTGAAGGCGAGATCGGCGTCCCAATCGCCGCTGTCGAGATAGTCATAGAAGATGCCACCGACGCCGCGCATTTCGTTGCGGTGCTTGAGAAAGAAGTAATCCTCGCACCATGTTTTGTAACGGGGATAGTCGGCGACTTTGTGAGCGTCACAGGCGCCTTGCATGGCGGCGTGGAAGGCGGCGGTGTCGGGATCGTCCTGGGTGCGGCGGCGATCCAATACCGGCGTCAAGTCCGCCCCGCCGCCGAACCAGGCTTTGGTCGTGACGACAAAGCGCGTGTTCATATGCACGGCCGGCACATTGGGATTGTGCGGATGCGCGATCAGCGAGATGCCCGAGGCCCAGAAGCGCGGGTCTTCCGACGCGCCCGGGATCTGGCCGCGGAACTCTGGCGCGAATTCTCCGTGCACGGTGGAGGTGTGCACGCCGACCTTCTCGAACACCCGGCCGTGCAGCATCGACATGATCCCGCCGCCACCCTCGGCGCCAGAATGGTCCTTGCGCGACCAGGGCGTGCGGATGAAGCGGGCGGCGGGGCGATCGGCGAAGGGGGCGGACGCGGGCAGGTCGGCCTCAACGCGCTCGAGCGCGGCACAGATGTCGTCGCGCAAAGCCTCGAACCAGGCGCGGGCGGTGGACTGGTGGTGCGAAATCACGGTATAGTGCCTTCTAGATCCAGTTTCTTTGGCGCGAATTAAGGGCCCAGGTGACATGACGAAATCAAAGGAAACGCGGCTGCCACGGGTTTTGCCACCCGCTAACCCGCCAGATAGCACAACCAAGCGAAAAATTCGCGCGGCAGTGCGGGCCGTCGTTCACGCAGCTGCGGGAACTGGAGAGCTGAAGAGCGGCGGCATCACGAAAGTGACAAAGCCGCGCAAGCGTTCAGTGGCCCAAATGAAACCTAAATGAGTCCACGGCAGCCCCGTTCAGGACCGCAAGAGGGGCTGGTGAGGCCGAAGAACGAGCCGGAAACCTATGCGAAAAGTGTCTTTGTCAATTGCCCGTTTGACACGGACTACCTTCTAATTTTCGAGGCGCTGATCTTCGCAATCCTGTCCTGCGGTTTCATTGCCCGCAGCGCACTTGAGATCGCTGACAGCTCGGAAGTACGCATAGATAAAATTTGTCGCATTATTGGCGCGTCGAAACTCGCAGTACATGATCTTTGCCGAACCGAACTAGACGCCACGACCATGCTACCGCGTTTCAACATGCCTTTGGAATTGGGCATATTTCTGGGAGCCAAGAAACTTGGAGCGAAGGGGCAACGCGAAAAATCGTGTTTGATCCTTGATCGTGATGCGTACCGCTACCAGACCTTTATCTCGGATATCGCAGGGCAGGATATCCGCGCTCATTCCGGACAACCAGAATTGGCCGTGTCGAATGTCCGCGACTGGCTAGCCAGCACAACGGGGCGTAAGAGCATTCCCGGTGGCGCGGCAACTTGGCAAAGGTACCTGCGTTTCAAGGCCCAGTTGCCAGAGATGTGCGCAAGAGCCTAACTGCTCCCGTCTGAAATGACGTTCAATGATCGAACGCACTTTATCGAAACCTGGCTGTTGGAAATGGGCCTGTCGCGGCCTCAGTAGATCAGTCACTTTCTCCCTTCGATCCGTCCTATGACCACCGACTGAAAGCCTTGCCATGATCGCCTCCATGCTCGTCTGGTTCGAGAAGCACATCGACCCCTTTCTGAAGGGCGATGAGATTAAGCCGCCGGGTGGGCTGCTGGCGTTCTATTGGCACTACGTCAAGCCGATCTGGCCGCTGTTCATCGTGCTGCTGCTGGTCGGCTTCGTCGGCTCGATCATCGAGGTATCGCTGTTCGCCTATCTCGGCGGGCTGGTGGACCGTCTGCGCACCTCCACCAATCCAGCCACGTTCTTCCAGGACCACGGCTGGCTGCTGCTGTGGATGGCCTTCGTCGCCGTGGTGTTGCGCCCCATCGTGTTCGGCTTTTCTGACCTGCTGAAAAACCAGACCATTTCCGCGCCCTTCACCAACCGCGTGCGCTGGCAGACGCATCGCTATGTGCTCAGGCAATCGCTCGGCTACTTCCAGAACGACTTTGCGGGACGCATCGCCAACAAAATCATGCAGACCGCGCCGGCCCTGCGCGAGAGCGTGATGCAATGCGTCGAGGCCATTTGGTTCGTCATCATCTACACGGGATCGGCGCTGTATCTGTTCGCGCAGGCCGATCTCAGGCTGACCATTCCGCTGCTCATGTGGCTGGTGTCCTATGTGTTTCTACTCCGCTACTTCGTGCCGCGCGTAAAAGAGCGGGCGGTCGCCAACTCCGACGCGCGTTCGCGGCTGACGGGGCGGATCGTCGATAGTTACACCAACATCCTCACCGTAAAACTGTTCGCGCATGCCGACCGCGAGGACGCCTATATTGCGCACGGGTTGCAGACGCAGATGGACACGTTCAAGGCCCAGCTGCGCATGATCACCTTCATGAACACCTCGGTGTGGGCCACCAACGGGTTGCTGATGGCCGGCACCACGGGACTGGCCCTGTGGCTGTGGTCGAAGGGGCTGATCACCATCGGCGCCATTGCGCTGGCCTCGAGCCTGGTCATCCGTATCGTGAACATGTCGGGATGGATCATGTGGGTGGTGACGGGGCTGTTCGAAAACATCGGCCAGGTCCAAGAGGGCATGGAGACGATTTCGCGCGAGCACGATGTGGTGGACCGGCCGGGAGCGCCGCCGATTGCCGTCAAGCGCGGCGAGGTGAAGTTCGACGGCATAAAATTCCACTACGGCAAGGGCAAGGGCATTATCGAGAACTTGTCGCTGACCATCCGGCCGGGCGAGAAGGTCGGGCTGGTCGGGCGTTCGGGCGCCGGTAAATCCACGCTGGTGAACCTGCTGCTGCGCTTTTACGACCTGGAGGGCGGGCGCATCCTGATCGACGGCCAGGACATTGCAGGCGTGTCGCAGGATACGCTGCGCGCCAACATCGGCATGGTCACGCAGGACACCTCGCTGCTGCACCGCTCGGTGCTGGACAACATCCTCTACGGCCGCCCGGAAGCCAGCGAGGCCCAGGCCATCGCGGCGGCCAAGAAGGTGCGCGCGCACGATTTCATCCTCGGGCTGAAGGATTTTTATGGACGCGAGGCGTATGCGTCGCATGTCGGCGAGCGCGGGGTGAAGCTATCGGGCGGGCAGCGGCAGCGGATCGCGATTGGCCGTGTGCTGCTGAAGGATGCGCCGATCCTGATCCTGGACGAAGCGACTTCGGCGCTGGATTCGGAGGTTGAAGCCGCGATCCAGGAGCAGCTCTACGCCCTGATGAAGGGCAAGACCGTGATCGCGATTGCGCACCGGCTCTCCACCATCGCCGCCATGGACCGGCTGGTGATCATGGACGAAGGCGCGATCATCGAGGATGGATCGCATGCCGAGCTGCTGAAGCGCGGCGGGCTCTATGCGGAATTATGGAACCGGCAGAGCGGCGGGTTTTTGGCGCGCGAGGCGGCGGAGTAGGCCGGTGTCAGGAACTTGCGGCTCGCAAGTGCCTGACACCCAGTTTCTTGCAGGGCCGTCCGACCGGCGTTTACTGGGTGTCAGGCACTTATTGCTCTAGATCAGCACGGATTCGGCAATTTCGTCCGAGCAAGCGCAATAAGTTCCTGACACCATCGCCGCCATGGACCGGCTAGTGATCATGGACGAGGGCGCCATCATCGAGGATGGGTCGCATGCCGAGCTGCTGAAGCGCGGCGGGCTCTATGCGGAATTATGGAACCGGCAGAGCGGCGGGTTTTTGGCGCGCGAGGCGGCGGAGTAGCGTCTGTAAAGACCACCAGGTTTGCCGTGACATGCCGTGGATGTCTGGTGTTCTCAACCAGACCCTAACGCTGACGACAGTTCGTACACCAGCCGGTTCAGGACCATCCGGCCGCTGCGTGTTGCGGTGACGTGGTCTGCCTCGACCATCAGCAACCCTTGCGCCGCCAGATCGTTCAGCACCGACACCTTTGGTGTCAGTCCCGTTAATCTGCGAAACGTCGCCAGATCCAGTCCCTCACTTAACCGCAGCCCCATGATCAGCCGCTCATCAGCCTGATCGGACAACGAGAGCGCCGCGCGCTCCACCAGTCCGTGTCCGTCCGTCTCGACCGCGCTCGCCCAAGCTTCCGGATTGCGTTGCGTCGAGAGCGCCAATCGTTGCCCATCCACCACCAACCGCCCGTGCGCGCCTGGACCGATCCCGGCGTAAGCCCCATAGCGCCAATAGACCATGTTGTGCCGGCATTCCTGGCCGGGACGCGCGTGGTTGGAGACTTCGTAGGCCGGCAGACCAGCGGCCTCGGTCAGCTCCTGGGTCGCTGCATACAGATCATCGGCGAGCTCCGCCGGCGGCGTGACCAGTTTGCCAGCCCGATGCAGGGCCGCAAACGGCGTGCCGTCCTCGATGGTGAGTTGGTACACGGAGAGATGATCCGGACCGTAGTCGATGGCTTGCGCGAGTTCCTGCGACCACATTGCGACGCCCTGATCGGGCCGGGCGTAAATAAGATCAAACGACACGCGCTCGAAGGTTTTGCGGGCAATGGCCAATGCCGCCTTGGCCTCTGCGGCATTGTGCAGCCGCCCTAAAAACTTCAGATCACGGTCGTTCAGCGCCTGCACACCGAGCGACACGCGATTGATGCCAGCCGCGCGATAACCGGCGAAACGACCGGCATCGACGCTTTGCGGATTGGCTTCCAACGTGACTTCAAGACCCGTTTCGACTTTCCAGTGCTTGGCCACCGCATCGATCAGGGCGCCGACCAGGGAGGCCGGCATCAGCGACGGCGTGCCGCCGCCGAAGAATATGCTGTGAACGGGCTGATCGGGTTGCAGCTGCGCCATATGCGCCAGCTCGGCCAGCAGCGCCGCCTGGAAGCGGGCCACGTCCACCCCGCCATGGCGCACATGGCTGTTGAAGTCGCAATACGGGCACTTGGCGGCGCAGAACGGCCAATGGATGTAGACGCCGAAACCACCAGGCGGGCCGGGAGCCGGACTTAAATTGGGAGCCTTACTCAAGACAGCCGGCCTTGAACTTTGCGAACGAAACGGCACGATGCGAAATCTCGTGTTTCACGTCGGGTGAAAGTTCGCCAAATGTCTGCTTGTAGCCATCGGGGATGAACATCGGATCATAGCCAAACCCGTTCGCGCCACGCGGCGGCCAGACGATGTGGCCGTGGACTTTGCCCTCAAAGCATTCCGGTTCAACGCCCGAGCGAGCAAGACACAATACCGAAGTGAAGTTGGCCTTCAGCGGTTTGGTGAAACTGTTGCCACGTTCCATCAACGCTTCGTAGACAGCCTGCATGGCCTTTCCGAAATCCTTGGTCGGCCCCGCCCAGTCGGCCGAGTAGACGCCGGGGGCGCCGTCGAGGGCGGCGATCTCGATGCCGCTGTCGTCGGAGAGCGCGGGCAGGCCGGACGCATTGGCGGCGGCGACGGCCTTCAGCGTCGCGTTGCCGACGAAGGTGGTTTCCGTTTCGACGGGTTCGGGCAGCTCCAACTCGCCCGCCGACACCAGCTCGATGCCGTGCGGCGCGAGCAGGTCGCGCATCTCGCGCAGCTTACCCTTGTTGTGGGTGGCCAGAACCAGTTTCGTGCCGCGTGCCAGTTTCATTGTTACCCCAGTCAAACCACTCTCAGGTGCCATCCTCGGGCTTGTCCCGAGAATCCATTTGCGAGCTTGGACGATTGGTTCTTGCCTGCCAGTTGCCTGCACCACAACAGGCGGCACGGAATGCCGAACGATGGATCCTCGGGACAAGCCCGAGGATGACACAATCGCCCGTATAGCGTACGGTTAGAGCACCGTCAGCTTCTGCAGCTGCACCAGCTCGCCAATGCCCTTTTTCGCCAACCCCATCATCTGGTCGAACGTCTCGGCGCTGAACGGCTTGGTTTCCGCCGTACCCTGAACTTCCACGATCCCGCCGCTGCCGGTCATAACGAAATTGGCGTCGGCCTCGGCGTTCGAATCCTCGGCATAGTCGAGATCCAACAGGTTCTCGCCCTTGAAAATCCCGCAGGAAATCGCTGCCACCTGATCGAGCAGCACCTTGTCGCCGATCATGTTGCGGGCCTGCATCCAGGTGATGCAGTCCTTCAGCGCCACCCAGGCGCCGGTGATCGAAGCCGTGCGCGTGCCGCCATCAGCCTGCAGCACGTCGCAATCGACGGTGATCTGCTTTTCGCCCAACGCCTTCAGGTCGACGACCGCGCGCAAACTCCGCCCGATCAGGCGCTGAATTTCCTGCGTGCGGCCCGAGGGATGCCCTTGTGTGACTTCGCGCCGCGTGCGCTCGTTGGTGGCGCGCGGCAGCATCGAATATTCCGCCGTGACCCAGCCTTTGCCCTGGCCCTTCAGCCACGGCGGAATGCGCTCTTCCAGGCTCGCCATGCACAACACATGCGTGTTGCCGAACTTGATCAGGCACGAGCCTTCGGCGTGTTTGGATACGGCCCGCTCGATGTGAACAGGCCGCAGCTCGTCGGGCTGACGGTTGGAGGCGCGCATGGGATGCTCGTGAGTGGGCGCTGATCGTCAAGCGCTGCGGCGGGAAAAGTGAGACGTCAACCTAGGAGAGCGCAGCGCCTGGGGCAACCCTTTTGCTCATCAGGTCCGCTTGCCCAGCAGCACTTCCTTGGCTTCGTTGATTTTGGCGGCCAGATAATTCGAGCCGCCCTGGTCGGGATGCAGTCGCTTCATCAGATTGCGGTGTGCGGATTTGATGTCCTCCAACCCGGCGCTCGCTGGCAGGCCAAGCACCTCGAAGGCTTCTTGCCGGGTCATGGGCGCGCGAACTGACGTGCCTCCGGACTGGCCGCTGCCGGACGCGCCATCGCCGCCTACCCCGCGCGGCATCTCAGCCCGCCACTCCGGCCAGCGACGGTCGAGATAGGCCTCCAGCAACTGCCGGCTTTGCGCTTCGCCGGCCCGGCATTCGCGCCACAGCTGCGCCAGGTCAGTGCGTGACAGACTGGCCAGTTCGCGGCCCGTGAAACTGCCCGCCAGCACGTGGCCTGCGAGGGCGCCGGTCGCCTGGTCAAGCGACATTTCCAAAAGCGCCGTGCGCACGCTGGCCAGCCGCACATTTTCAGCGCGCTGATCGGCTTGCCTGGAAAACCCCATTGGCCGCCACAGCGCGAAGTAACCGAAGAACGCCAGCGGCAGGGCGAACAGATAGGACCCGCGCAGCACCAGCCAAAGGGCGACGATCAAAGCCAAGGCACCGCCCGCACGGCGCAGCAGTTCGGCGCGCTTGGCAGGCGACTGCGAGCGCACATAGCGCAAGCCGAAATAGCCGCCCGCCAGCAGGATCAGGCCGATAATGAAGGTGCCCATGAAGGATCGATCCGGCTCAGCCAGGGTTGCGCGAAGCCTCCTGCGATCGGGGATGATCCGGACAAAGATATGGCGACGCGCGATCAAGGCAGGTGCGGGTTCTCCTTGCCCGAGCCGGACCGGCGGGGCAAGCCCGATGATGCCGCGAACCTTCCGCGCCGATTAAAAGCCATTGCACCAGAAGCGCATGGTCACGGTCCAGTTGCCGGACGAATTCTGCGAGATGCCAGTTTGGCGGTCGGTCTCGGCGCCATTGCAGTGGGCGTTGTTCCACCACAGCTGCGAAACGGCCTCGGCAAGGTCGGAAGAGGCCACGCTTTGGCTGCGGCGGCAGGCGGCCTGGCCATCCTGGGCCAGAATTTTCGTGAAACCCTCGGGGCAGGCGACGCCCGTACCGGCCCTGGCAGGCCCCGCTGAGGCCAGCACGCACAAAACGCCGAAAAAACCTGCCAAGCGGAGGGAGGACAGCATCTCGGGATCTCCATCAGTAGGCAGCCGATGGGCAAGGTTGGTGCTTCGTGGGGCGGAACTTGGGCGGCGTTGAGCCGGAAACATGGCCCCAGTCAAAATAGGGGGCGCCCCGCATTAGGGACAAACCGTTCAAAACCTTGCGAAAAGATTGCCGCACGCGCCAAATCGGGGCGAAAGATCAGGTCTTGAGGGCGGTTGTGATTGTGTCGGCGTTGCAGGTTGCAGGGCGGAAGTTCGCTTGGTTGGTGTTGCTCGCGAGCGTCGCCGCCATCGGTCTCGGCTTTGCCGGGCGCTTGGTGCCCGAGCTGGACCTGATCGCCAACGCGCGCGGACACCTCATTGGCCTCTCAGTTGCGGCGGTGCTTGCGCTCTGGCTCAACTACCGGCCGGTGCTGATCATCGCATTGGGCGCCTTCCTGACCTTGGCGACCCATTCTCTCATTGCCCAACAGAGCGAGTTTCCGTTGATTGGGGCGGCCCAGGCGTCGGCGTCCAAAAACAGCTGGACCGTGCTGACGCTGAACACCTGGCATCACCATCCCGACCAGGATGCTTTGGCGGACTACCTGATGACGTCGAACGCCGACATCCTGGTGTTGACGGAGTTCGGCCCCAACAAGATTGGCCTCTTGCACGCGCTGGAAGAAAAATACCCTTATCGGAAGGATTGCGCCGATCAGTGGGATTGCGCGCTCGCCGTGCTCTCGCGGCGCCCGTTCGATGCGTCCGGACAGGCTGCGGCAACCGACGCCAGCCCAGCGCGCGTCTGGATCAGTTTTGGCACAGGCGCTGATCGCCTGACCATTCTGGGCGCCCAACTCACCGACGCCCTGCATTGGCCCCGTCTGCATCGCCTGCAAATGGCCGAGCTGGCCAACGCCACGCATGATCTCAGGGGGCAGGTTCTGGTTGCGGGCGATTTCAACACCACACCCTGGAGCGCGGCCTACGGCGACTTTGTCGCCAGGTCGGGCCTGGCGCCCATGGGAGCCTTCCTGCCGAGCTATCCTGCGGGCGGCAAAGGGTTGCCGCAGCTGGCGATCGATCACATGTTTGCAACCAGCGGGATCGCCTTCCAGCAGGCCTGGATCGGTCCCGATGTGCTCTCGACGCACAGGCCTTTGCTGGCCAGCATCACACTGCCGGCCAATGCCCAGACAGCTCTGCGCTGAGTGTTATGTTCCCGGCCCGCAGCGGCGGATCTTGCTGGCGGCCAGTGCGGCGCGCACATCATTGGTCATCGCCTTAATGTCGTTATGGCGCGCCATGGTCTGCCCGGCAGCCGGCCCTTCAGCCAGCAGCCTCTTCGCCGCATCGAGGTCGCTCACAGCGCTGGTCAATTCCGGGCAGCTCAACTTGTCGCGCACGTTCTGATAGGCAAACAACCGCACGCCTGAGGCCGCCGTCCCACGATCGGCAGATTGGGCGATCCAGGCGCGCGACGGATCGGCGCTCATTGATCGCACCATAGCCGTGCGCTGACCGACGCACTCCGAGCTATCGCTGAGGCAGGGACCGCTGGCGGTCTGCGTGTCGAGCCCGACGCAGCCGGAAACCGCCGCGGCGGCGGCCAAGCACAGCACCAAGTTGTATCGCGAAGCCCGCATGAAGCGTACCTACCATAGACGTCGCCACAGTGCACGGGGTTGCAAAGGGCTCGACATTCGCGCCGCTGTGCGTACGAATCACCCGCAGAGCACAAGATTGCAACCGGGAGCGCCCCATGACAAGAGCTGTTCGCGTCCACGCCTATGGCGGGCCAGAGGAATTGCGGGTTGAGGACATCGCGGTCGGCGCGCCCGGTCCCGGTGAGGCCAAGATCCGCCAGACCGCGATCGGCCTCAATTTCATCGACGTTTATCTGCGCACGGGCCTCTATCCACAGCCGTCGATGCCGTTTGTTCCGGGCATGGAGGGCGCAGGCGTCGTGACGGTCGTCGGCGCGGGCGTAGCCGGCTTGAAGGCGGGCGACCGAGTTGCCTACGCAGGCCCGGCTGGCGGTTATGCCGAAGAACGCCTGATCGCCGCCGATCGCCTGGTGCCGCTACCTGCGAGCATTTCGGACCAGACCGCCGCCGCCATGATGCTCCAGGGCATGACAGCCGAATACCTGCTCAACCGCACCTTCAAGGTGGGGCCAGAGACTGTCCTGTTATTCCACGCCGCCGCCGGCGGGGTTGGCTTGATCGCCTGCCAGTGGGCGCGCGAATTGGGCGCGACGCTGATCGGAACCGCCGGCTCGCCCGAAAAAATGGCGCTGGCAAAGGCCCACGGCGCGACCCACGTCATCAACTACCGCACTGAGAACTTCGTCGACCGTGTGAAAGAGATCACCGGCGGAAAACTGTGCGACGTGGCCTACGATTCGGTCGGCAAGGACACCTACATGGGCTCGCTCGCCTGCCTGAAACCGCGCGGCCTGCTGGTCGCCTTCGGCCAATCTTCGGGCTCGATCCCGCCGTTCAACCTTGGCATCCTGAACCAGATGGGATCGCTTTACATCACGCGACCCTCGTTGGGCGCTTATGTGGCCAAACGAGAAGACCTGCTGGCCTCCGCAGGCGCGCTGTTCGACCTGGTCGGCCGCGGAAAAATCAAGATCGAGGTCAACCAAACTTATCCGCTGTCGCGTGCCGCCGATGCGCACCGCGACCTCGAGGCGCGCAAAACGACCGGGTCGACGGTGTTGTTGCCTGGGTGAGTGTCGCCTCAAGCCGCCAGCCGCGTGCAGGTCTGGCCTGGCACATCCGACTTGGTCATCAACAGCGCGCCTTCCAACGGATTGGCGGCGCGCTGGGCGTCGGACAAGCCGCCGGCGGCGGAGGTGACGTAGAGCGTGCGCAGGTCGGGACCGCCGAACACGCAGGAGGTTGGGTTGGTGACGGGCACGGGCACGATGCGGTCAACGGCGCCGTCGGGGCGGTAGCGGATGATGCAGGAGCCGCCCCAGCGGGCGTTCCACAGGCAGCCCTCGGCGTCCAGAGCGGAACCGTCCGGGTGGCCGTGATCGTTCGGGCGCACGAAGATGCGTGAGTTAGCCAAATGCCCGTCCTGCGGATCCCAGTCGAACTTGGTGATGACGCCGGCCTTGGTATCGGCGAAGTAGAGGCAGCGCCGCATTTCGTCCCACGCCAGCGTGTTGGAGATGCCAACCGGAGCCACGACTTTGTCGAAGCGCCCATCGGCTTCCATGCGATAGAGGGCGCCGCTTTTCTGCGTGATGGGCAGATCTTCGCCGTGCGGGCCGATGTTGTTCTCCATGGTGCCGAGCCAGAAGCGGCCGGTGGGATCGACGCGCGCCTCGTTCGAGCGGTTGCCTGGAACGTCGCTCTCCGGGGCTGCCCATAAGCTGCGGGCGCCGGTCATCGGATCGAAAAACTCCAGCCGGTCCTTCAGCGCCAGCAACAGGCCGCCCTTGGCGCGCGGCACCACGGCGCTGACCGGCATGCCGCAATTCCAATGCTGGGTGGCGCCGGTGCCGGTGTGCATGCGCCAAGCCTGGCCGGCGACAATGTCCACCCAATAGAGATTGCCGGTTTCCCGGTCGAAATGCGGGCCTTCGCCGAGAATAAAGCGGCGGTCATTCAGAACGACATCGAACCGCATGTGGGTCCTCCCTCAGAGCTGCGCAGCAGCCACCAAACCAATGCCTCCCGCCGAATCGGCATTGGCTCTGTCTCGTTGTATCGCTCAAGCTCGTGTCGAAAAACCGGATTCGTTGTGTCGGCGCCAATACGTCGGGATATCCGAACAGATAGCCGCGACGAAAATACCGGCCTTGGCCTCACCTTTCTGTCAGAGTCAACACTGTTGTCGAGACGATGTCGCTGACGGAGGCGCCGCGCGAAAGATCCGAGATCGGCTTGGCGAAACCCTGCAGCAGCGGCCCGATGGCCCGCGCTCCGGCCAGTTGCTGGGTGAGTTTGTAGGCGATGTTGCCGGCGTCGAGATCGGGAAACACCAGCACATTGGCCTGACCGGCCACGTCAGACGGCTGCTTGAGTTTTTTGGCCGCCACGGCGGCCGAAAGGGCGGTATCGGCCTGCAATTCGCCGTCGACGGCAAGATCCGGGGCCAAATTGCGGACGCGCGCCAAGGCCGCCCGCACTTTGTCGACGCGCGCATGTTGGGCGCTGCCGTGGGTCGAGAACGATAGTAGCGCCACGCGCGGTTCCACGCCCAGAAGCCGCCGGCAGCTGGCGGCCGACGCGATGGCGATGTCGGCCAATTCGTCGGACGTGGGATCGGCGTTGACGGCGCAGTCGGCATAAATGAGGGCGCGCTCCGCGGCGCCATTCCGGCCAGGGACGATCATCAGGAAGCAACTGGAGGGTGTGGCGAGCCCTGCCGCCAGTCCGACCGTCATCAGCCCCGCCTCGATGATGCGGCGCGTCGGATTGGTCGCGCCAGCCACCAGAGCGTCTGCCTCGCCGGAGGCCACCAGCATGCCGGCGAAGTAAAGCGGCTTGCGCAGCAACCGCCCGGCGGTGGCGGACGTCAGCGTCGGGCGCAGGCTCGCAAGTTGCGCGGCAAGACGTGGAAGGATGAGATCATGGGTCGGGGACCGTATGTCACACCCCTCGATCGACAGGCCCAGCGCCGCCATGCGTTCGGCGACCTCCTGAGCGTCGCCGATCAAGACCGGCCGGGCGATCTTGCGGCGAGCCAGCTCCGCCGCGGCGCGCAACACCCGCTCATCCTCGATTTCCGGAAGCATGACTTTTCGCCCGCTCCCGACCATGGCGGCCGCGAACTTTTCGATGATGTCCAAGCCCCGTGGCTCCCAACGCTACATCTTCTTGTCCGGATCGGGCATTTCGACCGGCCCGCCTGCCGCCTTCCAGGCGCCCATCCCGCCGATGATGTGCGCGACCGGCGCCAGACCCATTTTCTGGGCGGTGTGCGCGGCCAAGGCCGAACGCGCGCCCGCTGCGCAATGGAACACGAACTTCTTGTCCTCCCCGAACACCGGCTTGAAATACGGGCTGGCGGGATCGATCCAGAACTCCAGCATGCCGCGCGGCGCATGGAAGCTGCCGGGGATTTTGCCTTCCAGGTGCAGCTCGCGCGGGTCGCGCAAGTCCACGATCACCACATTGGGATCATTGACCAATTTGATCGCGTCCGCGGCCGGGATCTCCTCAATGGTCCGTTTGGCCTCTTCGACGAGCTGCTTTGCGCCAATCGTGATGTTCGAGGGCATGGCATTCTCCTTTTGACGATGCTGGTAGCATGAACGCCAACTGAACGTCCGCTTCAGCAAACGTTAAATCAACTCTGCGTATTCCTAGACCCAGTTGAGTTGAACCTTCGTAACGGACGTAACGACCAATCGGTCACGTCCAACCGAAGTTCCATAAGGCCGGTGTCATGAACGAGTACCTGCGCAGCGCCTTCTTCATCGCCATCTGCGTTATCGATGTCGCCGCTATCGGCTTGGGGATTGGGCTGTACGTTACCGGCGCCTGAAGCTTCTGGCTTCGTCGTAGCGGTCCTTGAGTTGCATCGCCCAGTAGGTCAACTGCGCGCCGGCCTGCCCCATTGGCCCTCCCACCCAGGGCGCCCCGAACGGCGCAAACTGCTTCCAGCGATCGTCGCCGGCAGCAATGGCGCTGGCGATCAGCTGCCCCGCCATCGCCGTCGTGTTCAGCCCGTGGCCGCCGAAGGCCGAGGCCATCCAAAGCCCCTCGCTGGGTCGTCCTATGACAGGCATCATGTGGCGCGAATATCCCATCAGCCCGCCCCAGGCGTAATCGATGCGTGGGCTAACCAGCTGCGGATAGACGTCCAGCATGTCGCGCTTCATCAATTCGGCCAGTCGGTCCGGCTGGCTGCGGCGCGTGGAAATGCGGCCGCCCCATAAAATGCGCCCCGCCGTCAAGCGGCGGTAATAGTCGCCGGCGCGGCGCGTATCGCTGATGGCCGCCGTGGTCGCGATGGCGGCGTCGGCGCGCGCCATGAGCGGTTCGGTCACGGCGATGTAGGTCGCGACTGGCAGCACGGCGCTGGCGAGCGGCGGGAAGAGCGAGCGGTCGTATGCGCTGGTGCAAAAGACGATGTGTTGGGCGCGCACCGTCCCGGCCGGCGCATAGATGCGATAGCCGCCGGCATCGGGCAGCCACGACAGCGCGGGGCTCTGCTCGAAAATGGCGCCGCCCAGCTTCGCCACGTTGCGGGCCAACGCGAGGGCATAGACCAGCGGCTGAATGTGGAAGGCGTCCGGACTGTGCAAGGCCTCGTGATAGCGCGGGGATTTCAACACGGAGCGCGTCCGATCCGAAGTCCAAAGCTCCATGCTGGTCCCGAAATGCCGCTCCATAAGCGCTTTGGTCCGCTCCAGGCCATCGCGGTCAGGATAGCGCAGAGCCACCACCCAGCCATGCCCCATCAAGGCTTGTGGCGCCAACTCCGCGACCGTCGCGCGCACCAACTCGTGTCCATTGACCGAGAGCCTGTAGAGCGCCCTAGCCGCCGGGAGCCCGACGCGCGCAATGACGTCCTCGATGCCCAGCGCAAAGCCGGGCGAAACAAACCCGCCGTTGCGTCCCGACGCGCCCCAGGCGATCTGCTCGGCCTCCAGCAGGGCGACCGTCTTGCCGGCCTTCAGCAGCTGATGCGCCGTCGTGAGGCCCGCAAGCCCGCCGCCGACGACGCAGACGTCGGCTTCGACGGAACCGCGCAATGCGGCATAGGGCGTGACGGCGCCAACATTGGCGGCGTACCATGTGGCTGGATAGGTCACGGTGTCGGAGTCCCTGGTGTTTCGTCCACGCGCCGGGCTGTATACACGGACAGCGCCAAAACCGGGAGCCGCCGCGATGCCTCAGCACGATCTTGCAGCCGGGTTTGACTTTGCAGCCACCGGACGCACGCTCAATGAGGTGGATACGCCCGTTCCTGTGATCGATCTGGCCGTCGTTGCGCGCACCATCGATCGCTGGCAGTCGCGTTGCGACAAACTTGGGATCGCCAACCGACCGCATATCAAGACGCACAAACTCGTCCCACTGGCGCGCGCCCAGATTGCGCGCGGCGCCACGGGCGTGACGGTGCAGAAATTAGGCGAAGCCCAGGTGATGGCAGATGCCGGGATCGGCGATTTGTTGCTGACATTCAACGTGCTGGGTCGCGCCAAACTGGAGCGGCTGGCGGCGCTGGCCAGACGCTCCGACATCGCCGTGGTGGCGGACAATGACGTGGTGGCCGAGGCCGTGGCCTGGGCGGGCCAACAGGCCGGCCGGGCGATCCGCATGCTGATCGAGACTGACACCGGGGCCGGGCGCTGCGGCGTGCAGACCCCGGCCGCGGCGCTATCGCTGGCGCGCAAAATCGCCAACACAAAGGGCCTGAGGCTGGGCGGGCTGATGACCTATCCCAAAACGGGCGGGCGTATTCAGTCGGCGGCGTTTCTGGCCCAGACGATGGAGCTGTTCCACAAGGACGGGTTGCCGGTCGAGACGGTCTCGTCTGGCGGCACGCCCGACATGTGGAGCGACGAGGGCCTGGCGCAGGTCACCGAGTACCGGGCCGGCACCTACATCTACAACGACCGCTCGCTGATCGCTGGAGGCTCCTGCAGCGAGGCCGATTGCGCGCTGACGGTGCTAGCAACGGTGGTCAGCCGCCCGACGCCGGAACGCGCCATGATCGACGCCGGCTCCAAGGCGCTGACCAGCGACCTGCTGGGATTGTCCGGCTACGGCAGTTTGAACGGCGCGCCTGAGGCGGTGGTCTACGCTCTCAGCGAGGAACATGGATTCGTGGATGTGTCGAACATGGCGAACCCACCCAAAATCGGCGACCGTGTCCGTGTCGTGCCGAACCATGTCTGCCCAGTGACGAACCTGTTCGACCGTGTCCTGATCATCGATGGCGACACGGTGCTGGGGTCGGTGAAGGTGGATGCGCGCGGGACGGTGACGTAGGCCAGCAACGGCGGCGTTTTTCTCCTCTCCCCCGCCTCTTCGCGGGGGAGAGGATGACGCCCGAGCCGTTAGGCGAGGAAAACGCGACAGGTGAGAATCTGTGTTTCCCGTCAAGCCATTTTCGGGGCCTCCGGTTGCCACAAACGATCTGCCGTCAGAAGCGTATTTGCCAGCACAACCAGCTTTCGCATGACGCCGGTGATGGCGACTTTGTAGACTTTTCC
>JANMVX010000017.1:0-2239 GCA_031393505.1 Hyphomicrobiaceae bacterium
ATCTTCTCGTCGCCGCGATGTGCCTCGGTCACGCAGCGGCCGAGCAACAGCGTCTGTGCTGCGGCGACATCGGCACAGCCGGCGGCGGCAATCAGATCAAGGCTGTTCGGCAAGCAGAATTGCACTATGAATCCCTCGGCGTGCAGCACAAAGTCCGCTACCGTCGGCACCTGTGCCGGCAGCAGCAGTTCGGTTGCGTCGAGGTCGAGTTCAAGTTGCTCGCGGCAGTGTGGGCATTGCTCGACCACGCCCAGTTTGGACCCGAAGAGAAGGCTGCGCCATGTCAGAAGGGCGGCGTCGCGCTGTCCGATGCTGAGTTGGGCCAGCGCATCGGAGCTGGTCGCGGGCTTGGCCAATGCCAGCACCGTCAGCGCCCATTGCTCCGGGCGTTGCGCGTGGCCCACATCCCATACGTCGAGCAATGCCTGGGTGTCTGCGGCGCGCATCGCATCGCTCGCTAGGCCGGGTCGCTGAACTGCGGTTCGGTCGGTTCCGTCACGCTCTCGTCGCGCTTCCAGCCTTCGTTTTCCAGCTTTAGGTGCTGGATAGCGACCGCGTTGGCGTTGGCGTCCAGATCCGGCATCGCCTGGTACTCGGAGACCCAGCAGCGAGACACCTGGTAGGCAATGGCAACCTGGCCCGCTTCGTTGAGGAATTCGATGATGACGTCTTTGCGGAAGTCCTTCAGCGACACTTCGACGCCGGCACCCGACTTGAAGTCCCAGACTTTGTTGGCCCACTTCTCGAACTCGAGGTCATGGGTCACGCCGCGCTCCAGCGTGATCGCGTCGTACTCGGTCCTTCCCGGTGATTTGCGGCTGCTGCTCGGGTCGGCGCCTTCGCGATGTTTGACGACCTCCGTCGTGCGCTTGAGGCCGCCGATCTTGCTGACGCCCGCCACGTACCGGCCATCCCACTTGATGCGGAACTTGAAGTTCTTGTAGGGGTCGCGACGGGCCGTGTTGGCGCTGAACTCTGCCATATTCGATTCTCCTTAGACGTCAATCTGGCCGGCCATCTGCTGTAGCTTGATGACGACGAATTCGGCAGGCTTCAGCGGTGCGAAGCCGACCACGATGTTGACGATGCCCAGGTTGATGTCGCTCTGCGTCGTCGTTTCCTTGTCGCACCTGACGAAGTAGGCATCCTTCGGCGACATGCCCTGGAATGCGCCTTTGCGGAACAAGTCGTGCATGAACGCGCCGATGTTCAGGCGGATCTGCGACCACAGTGGTTCGTCGTTGGGCTCGAAGACGATCCATTGCGTCGCCCGGTACAGGCTCTCTTCGATGAACAGCGCGGTGCGCCGCACCGGGATGTACTTCCAGTCTGAGGCAAGGCGGTCGTCGCCGGCGAGTGTGCGCGAGCCCCAGACAACGCGCCCTGCGGCGGGCATCGTGCGCAGGCAATTGACGCCCAGCGGATTGAGTTCACCGATCTCCAGATCGGTCAAAGGCACGCTGAGTTGTGGTACGCCTCCGAGCATGGCGTCGAGTCCGGCAGGTGCCTTCCAGACGCCGCGCGTGGTGTCGGTGCGCGCAAACACACCCGCCACCGCGCCGCACGGGGCGAAGTCTTCGAACTGGTTGTCACGCAACGGATTAGGCTGAGTGAGGCGCGGAAAGAAGATCGCAGCGTTCTTGCTGTTGAGTTTGTCAAAGTCGCTCACCTGCTTGGCTGCATCCTTGTTCTGCCATGACGAAGGCGGATCGATCAGCATCATCGCGCGCCGTTCAGCGCAAAACGCCAATGCGAACGCAACCAGCCCGGTATCGATGTCCGACGTGGCGAGGTAAGGCGGGATGCACAGCAAATTGAACAGATCGGCGTCACGCAAGGCATAAAGCCCCTGCTTGGTAGCATCTTTGCCCGGCCCGACGAAATCGACCTGACTTAGGAGCGCGCCATCGTCGACCATGGTGCCCACGCCGGTCGACAGCTTGTCGAGTTTCCATATATCTTCGCGTGGGTTGGCCGCTGGGTTCGGATCCCCGTGCGCCTTGGGCAACGCCTTCGGAAGCGTGCCCGCCACACGTATCAAACGCGACTCGTTCTTCAAGACGCTGTCGATCCGGCGCGGCCCGTCCGATACCGTCACATTGCGAAAGAGCTCGGTGACGTTTGTCTCCGGTTCGCGCACTGTCAGATTGAATGCCTTCCCGGCCAGGTCGTCGGACACGCGCACATCGATCCGCGCCCGCAGTTGGTTGCCCCAGGTGCCTTCGTAGGCGGCTTCGAG